>NZ_JBEXYL010000011.1:0-141294 GCF_040630895.1 Streptomyces sp. NPDC005728 | reverse complement strand
CCCTCCGGCTGAGTGTGGACCCCCGCCCGGTGCGGGACACCGGGCGGCGGAACTGCGGTCAGGCGCAGGTGGGGATCAGACAGTGCTGCGGGGCCTCGTACTCGTCATCCACGAGGATTTCGAAGGCGAGGTCCTGTGTCTCGTTGCTCTGCATATTCACTCCTCAGATAAGTGCCCGAAACAGGGCACGGACCGAATTGCCCAGTCATCTAAACACGACGACCGCAGACATTCAAGAAGGAATTTCGGGTTGCTTCGATTCCTGTTTCAAGGCAGCACGAATTACGCCCACGCACTCCGCAAAATAGAGGCGTGCGACACAATTACCGCCCTCTGAACTGGTGATTTATGGTTCAGCGCGGCGCGTACGGCGACCTCCGACCGGAACTCTGGAAATCCGACCGATCGGCGTCTGAGGCCGCGACCTGGGTTTCGCCCGACGCACCACGTCGACGAATTCATTCAGCGTCGGATTGGTGAATATCGCTTCGATCTCCAGGTCGACCGAGAGCTTCTGGCCCACCTTGTCGATCATTCTCAGCGCAAGCAGCGAGTGGCCGCCGAGCAGGAAGAAGTTGTCCTGCCAGGCCACCCCCTCGTACTCGAGGAGTTCGCCCCAGATCGACCGGACCGCGGCGACCACCGGGTCTCTCAGCAACTCGGCGCTCACCTCGCCGGCGGAACCGACGGGCCGGTAGTCGAGAGCGCCGTAGTCGGTCTTCCCGTTGCTCAGTCGAGGCAGCTCCGTGCGGCGCACGAAGACCGTGGGGATCATGTGCCGTGGCAGCCGGTCGGCGAGCGTCCGCCTGATGTGCTCGTACTCGCCGGCCACGAGTTGCCGTGGTTCCCCCTCCCCCGCCATCACCAGATGGCCGACCAAGGACATGCCCTGCCGGGTGTGGTGCACCTTGGCCACCGCGTCGAGCACGTCCGGGATCTCGCGCAGGGCCTCCTCCACCTCGCCGGGCTCGATGCGCAGTCCGCGCATCTTCAACTGCCGGTCGACCCGGCCCATGTACTCGAGGTCGCCGTCGGCCGTGAACCGTACGAGATCCCCGGTGCGGTAGAGCCGCGCCCCCGGCTCGCCGAAGGGATCGGGGATGAAAGCCTCGGCGGTGCGGCCCGGGTTCCCCAGGTAGCCACGCCCGACGCCCATCCCGCCGACCCACAGGGCGCCCACCATGCCTCGGGGCACCCACTGCAACTCGGGGTCGAGCACATGGACCGTCATGTTGGCCAGCGGCTTGCCGATCGGCACCGGCCGGGACTGGTCGGACTCCTCGGTCACCCGGTGGATGCTGACGTCGTCGGCACACTCGGTGGGGCCGTAGGCGTTGTACAGCTCGACCCCGGGGCACTGCGCGAGCCAGTCCCGCGCGGTGTCCCAGCTCAGCGCCTCGCCACCGGAGATCATCGCCCGCAGGGCGTGCGGTCGCTGCTGGACACCGGCCTCCAGCAGTGCGGCCACCATGACGGGTACGACTTCCATGAGGGTCGTCCCGCTCTCCACGACGGCGTCCCGGAGCCTCGAGGGAGACATCGCGTGCGTGTCGTCGACGATCCTCAGCCGTCCACCCACCATGAGCGGCGTGAGGAACTGCCACAGCGAGACGTCGAAGGTGGCCGGAGCGGTCTGGCCGACGCAGTCCTCGGGCCCGACGCCGAAGTGCTCGATCATCTGCCACTGGTGGTTGGTCAGTCCGCCCATCGTCACGACCGCGGCCTTGGGCACACCGGTGGAGCCGGACGTGTGGATGATGTAGGCGCTGCCGGCCATCGGCGTCGGGCAGGGCGGGTTCTGCTCGACATGGCCGTCACCCACCTCGTCGATGTCGAACATCCGGGGGCGCGCGATGTCGTCCGCCGCGCCGAGCGCCCGGTCGAACAGTTCCCGGCCCGTCCGGTCCGCGATCACTGCGCGCGCGCCGAGCGTGGCCGCCATCTCCGCGACCCGTCGCGGTGCCTCCGTGGGGCTGATCGGCACATAGCAGGCACCCGCCTTGTGGATGCCCAGCAGGGCCACCAGGAAGCCGGTCGTGCGCGCGGCGCACACGACGACCTGGGTCTCGGGGCCGACGCCGGCCGCTCGCAGCCGCTGCGCCACGTGATTGGCGCGGCCGTTCAGCTCCGCGTACGTGAGCCGCTCGGTGCCGTCGTCGACGGCCTCGGCCCCGGGGGTGCGGGTCGCCTGCCGCTCGAACGTGGCCAGGTAGTGCTCCTCGCGTGGGACACGCGGCCCGGTTCCGGTCTCCAACAGGTCCCGTACGCCGTCGGCGTCCACGAGGGGCAGCCGGGTCACGTCGGTGCGCGGATCCGCCGCGACCGAGTCCAGCAGCGTCCGGTAGGCGTCCGCGATCCGCTCGGCCTGCTCCCGCGGCAGCAGCGCGGTGTCGTACTGCAGTCCGAACTGCAGCCGGTCCGGCAGCTCGACGACGTTCAGCGCGATGTCCGACTGCGCGGTCGGATCCTCGATGGCGAAGCCGCGCAGTACGGCCCCGCCCAGGTCCAGTTCGGCGGCGGGATCGCCGAGGACCACTCCGGCCACGGCACGGCCGCCGGGCAGTGCCGTGGAGTAGTGGCTGAACATCGCCTGGAAGACGGGCGGCGCGCCCGAGCTGCGGTCGGGGTTGAGCTGCTGTGTCAGCACCGGGAAGGGCAGCTCCTGGTGGTCCAGCGCATCCAGCATCCCGCGGTGCGCCGTCGCGGCGAACTCCATGAAGCCGGCGCCCCGGCCGAAGCGGGAGCGGATCGGCAGCACGTTGACCAGGTACCCCACGTGGGCGGCGAGTTCCTGGCGCGTCCGGCCGGCCACCGGGACGCCGGTCACCAGGTCCGGCTGTCCGGTCACACGGTGCAGCACCACCTGGAACCCGGCCAGGAGGACGTTGTGCAGGGTGTGGCCCTCCTGCCGCGCGACGCGTCGCAGGGCCCGCAGCAGTTCCGCGGAACCCTCGAAGGTCACGGTGCCGCCCGCATGGCCCCGCTGCCGGCCGGCGGAGGGAAGTTCCAGGACGGGCAGCTCTCCGGCGAGCTGTTCCTTCCAGAAGGCGGTGAGTTCGTCCCCCCGTTCGGCCAGCACCGTGCGCTCCCACACGGCCGGTACCAGAACGGGCGGCCGCTCCTGCCGGCCGTCCCGCGCAGGGCCGCCGGAGACGTAGGCCCGCTCCAGGTCGGCGACGACGAGGGCCAGTGACGTCAGGTCGCACACGATGTGGTGCAGGGACAGCACGAGCAGCAGGCGGTCCTCGCGACGCACGACCGCCGCCCGGATCAGCCGGTCCCGCTCCAGGTCGAAGGGCCGGGTGGCCAGCTCCCGGATCCACTCCCGTACTCGGCCGTCCGACCAGGACCGCGCGTCCACCGGTTCCGGCCGTACCTCGGCCGCGGGCTCGATGTGGGCACGCGGTTCGCCCTCGTGCGTGCGCAGAGCCAGTCGCAGCGTGGCGTGCCCGGCCACCACCGCGGTCAGTGCGGCGGACAGCCGCTCCACGTCGACGTCACCGGTCAGGCTGAAGGCCCGCGTGACGTTGTAGGCGTAACTCTCGGGCGAGGTCCGCTGCAGGAACCACAGGGCACGCTGTGTCTGCGTCAGTTCGTACTCCTGCGGCCCGTCGGCCGGGGCGGGTTCCGGTTCGAGGACGGCTCCGGCATCCGGTCCCCCCGTCTCCTCCGCGTGACCGAGCACGATCTCCGCCAGCTCCGCGAGCGATCCGGCCCGCAGCACGAGACTCGGCCGGAGCCTTATGTCGAGCAGGCTCTCCAACTCGTGCTGCAGCTGTACGGCTTTGAGCGAATCGAGTCCCAGCGAGGTGGGCGAGGCCGCGCTGTCCAGCAGCTCGTCCTCGCCGAGGGTCCGCTGGAGGTACCGGCACAGGGCGTCGGTGAGCAGGTCCCGGCGCTGCCGGCCGGTCGCCTCCCGCAGGCTCCGGGCGCTGACCAGGTCGGCCAGCCGCGCCGCCCCGGCCTGCCGGTCCCGGACCGTCCGCGACCACAGCACGGGCAGGTCACCGGAGAGGAACCGGGCGCGTGCCGCCTGGCGTTGCACCTTGCCGCTGGACGTCTTGGGGATCGCTCCCGGGGGCAGGAGTGCGATGGTCCGGGCGGCCACGCCGTACTGACGGGACAGCGCGTCCCTGATCCCCCGGGCCAGCTGCGGGTACCGGTCGTCCGTGAGGCCGGGGCGCACCTCCTGGCAGACGACGATCGCCTCCTCCCCGCCGTCGTCCACGCTGAAGACGGCACCGCAGCCGGGCCGCAGCGACGGGCTGCTCGCAGCCACGTCGATCTCCAGGTCCTCCGGGTGCAGGTTCCGGCCCCGGTGGATGACCAGGTCCTTCATCCGGCCGGTGACGTGCAGCCGGCCGGCGTGGACGAACCCGAGGTCTCCGGTGCGCACGTGGGAGGCCGCCACCGCACCCGGCGGTGTGGCGCCGAAGACGGCACGGGTGTCGTGGCCGCCGCCCCAGTAGCCCGCCCCGTTGCTCTCGCTGTGCACCTGGATCTCGCCGACGTGACCGTCGGACAGCGACCTTCCGTCGACCGGATCGACGATGCGCACGGCGGCGTGGTCGAGCAGCCGGTACGCGACCAGTTCCCGGACCGCGTCCCCGGTGCCGGGCGCGTCGTCGCCCGCCGCAGCGCTCCCTTCCACCGCCCGGCCCTGCTCCAGGGAGGCGACGGAGAAGGTGCGGCTCTCGCACTCGGCGTCCGCCTCGGCGCTCGCCACCAGCAGCGTGACCTCGGCGAGGCCGTAGCAGGGAGTGTGGGCCGAGGAACGGAAGCCCGTCCCCGCGAAGGCCTCGCTGAACGCGCGGAGGCTGCGCGGTGAGACCGGCGCCGCGCCGTTGAAGGCAAGCCGCCACGAGCTGAGGTCGAGGCGCGCCTTCTCCTCGTCGGTGACCTTGCGCACGCACAGGTCGTAGGCGAAGTTCGGGCCGCCGCTGATCTGCGCCCGCTCCCGTGAGATCTCCTCCAGCCAGGAGGCGGGGCGCTGCAGGAAGGAGAGCGGATCGAGGATGACGGCGCGGGCACCCGTGAACAGCGGTTGCAGCAGCCCGCCGATCAGCCCCATGTCGTGGTGGAGAGGAAGCCAGCTGACGCTCGTCGAGCCGGGCGTGACCTGGAAGGTCTTCCGGATGGCGATCTCGTTGTGCATCAGACTGCCGTGCGGGACGACGACGCCGCGAGGCGCCTTGGTCGAACCCGACGTGTACTGCAGGAACGCCGTGTCGTCCGCAGCGATGGGAACCGGGTGCCGGTCGCTGTCCTCGGCCTGCTCGACCAGGTCCACGTCGATCCACTCGACCGAGGCGCCGAGCTGCCGCACCACCGGGGCGTCGCCCAGGAAGCCGCGGACCAGGGACGTCGTCAGGACGGCGGCTGGAGAGCAGTCCTTGGCCACGTTCAGCACCCGCTGGGTGGCGGAGTCGTCGACCGGCACGGGCAGCGGAACGGCGACGACGCCGGCGGCGAGACAGCCGAGGAACGCCGCGGCGAACTCGGGCACCGTCGGCATGACGATCAGCACCCGGTCGCCGGGGCGCAGCCGTCGCTGCAGCATCCCCGCCACGGCGCGCGTGCGCAGGTCCACGTCCGCGTACGTCAGGTCGGTCCGCGGCGTCCCCAGCGTCGTCGCGGCGAAGGTCAGGGCCTGCCGGTCGCCTTGCTGCTCGGCGTGGCCGCGCACCAGGGCAGGAAGATCAGTGAACACGTACAACCCCGCTCCGTCCGTGGGTGAGGAATGCGATCGTCATGACATGAGCCGGGCGGCGAGCACCGGGCCGATCTCGGCCGCCGCGGCCGGGCCGGTCAGCGCCCCGTGGGCGGCGTCCACCGGGTGAACGTCGATGCCCCCGGTCACGTACGGCTGCCACTGGGCGGCGTCGGGCGCGCCGGGGAGGCGGTCCGCCGTGGCGGTGAAGAGGAGCACGTCGCCGTCGAACACCCCCGGAGCGAAGTGCCGTTGCACGTTCGCGTGGTCCGCGAAGACCTTGGCCATGGCGCGCAGGCCCGACGCCCCGAACTCGTCGAGCAGGTCGTCGTCGGCCGACGCATGACCGAGGGACTCGGCGACGGCGGTCAGGAGTCCCGGGTCGTCGTGGGCGAGGGGTCCGGCGTCGTCGGTGAAGGGGAAGCTGTCCAGCAGGGTGAGGGTGGCGACCTGCTGTCCCTCCTTCTGGAGCCGGGTCGCGATGTCGTGTGCGACGAGACCGCCGAAGGACCAGCCGAGCAGGTGGTACGGCCCCTCCGGCTGGACCCTGCGGATCTCCGTGAGGTACTCGGACGCCAGGTCGGCCGTGCTCGTCGGCTCGTGGTCCGGCTCGGTGAGCCCTCTGGACTGCAGCCCGTAGACGGCCTGGCCCGGTGGCAGGTGGGGCAGCAGTCCGCGATAGCCCCAGCTGATGCCGGCCGCCGGGTGGACGCAGAAGAGCGGTGTCCCCGTCTCGCTTTCGCGCAGCGGCAGAAGGACGGGAAAGCCCGCGCTCTCGCCGCCGGCCGACCGCTCCAGCAGCCCGGCGGCGGTCGGCGACTCGAACAGGTCGCGGATGGTGATCCGCAGGCCCAGCTCCCTGCGGGCCCGCCCGACCAGACGCGCTGCCAGCAGGGAGTGCCCGCCGAGGGCGAAGAAGTCGTCGTCGACGCCGGTCGCGGCGCGTCCCAGGACGTCCGCGTACAGGGCGCACAGGGCGCGCTCCGCCGCCGTGCGCGGAAGGCGGCCGCGCGAGGTGAACTCGGGTGCGGGCAGCGCCTTCCGGTCGATCTTGCGGTTGGGTGTCAGCGGCAGCTCGGGCAGGGGCACCAGGCTTGCCGGGACCATGTAGTCCGGCAGCTCCCGCCGGGCGTGGGCCCGCAGCCGGTCCAGGTCGATCTCGGCGCCGGGGGCCGCGACGACGTATCCCACCAGCTGGTGCAGGCCCGGTTGGTCCTCGCGCAGGATCACCGCGGCCTCGGCGACGCTCTCGTGGCGGCCGAGGACCGCCTCGATCTCGCCCGGTTCGATCCGGAAGCCGCGGAGCTTGACCTGCTGGTCGGCCCGGCCGGCGAAGCGCAGTTCGCCGTTCCTGGTCCAACTGGCCAGATCGCCGGTGTCGTACATCCGTGAACCGGCCGGTCCGAAGGGATCGGGCGCGAACCGCTCGGCGGTGAGGGCAGGTTGTCCGAGATAACCGAGGGCCACCCCGTCGCCCGCGATGTGCAGCCGCCCGGTGACGCCCACGGGCACCGGGCGCAGGGCCTCGTCGAGGACGTACATGCGGGTGTTGGCGAGGGGCCTGCCGATGGAGGGGATCCCCTCCTCGCCGGTCACCGTCTTGAGGGACGACCACACCGTCGTCTCGGTGGGGCCGTAGCAGTTGACGACACGCTCGGCCGTCTCCGCGAGACGGGTGGCCAGTTCGGCTCCCAGTGCCTCCCCGCCGACCAGCAGCGACAGCCCGCGCAGCGCGTCGGGGTCCGCGGACACCATCGCCCGGTAGAGCGAGGGAGTGGCCTGCATCATCGTGGCCTCACCGGTCACGAGGAGTCCGGAGAGGGCCGCCGGGTCCCTGACGGCCTCGGGCCCGGCGATGACGACGGTGGCGCCGGTCAGCAGCGGCAGGTACATCTCCACGGCTGCGATGTCGAAGGCGATGGTCGTCACCGCCACCAGGACGTCCTGCGGGCCGATCCGGGTCGCCTCCCCCATGGCGAGCAGCAGGTTCAGCAGTGCGCCGTGGGAGACCATCACGCCCTTGGGGCGGCCGGTCGATCCCGAGGTGAAGATGACGTACGCGGTGCGCCGGGGGTGCCGGGCGGCCGGGCGCTCCTCGTCCGTCAGGTCGCACGCCGGGAGCCGGGCGGCGTCGCGCTCCGCCTCGTCGATGCGGAGCACCGGCACGTCCGGTGGCAGCTGACCGGCGTACTCGGCCGTGGTCAGGACGAGCGCCGGCGTGGCATCGGTCAGCATGCGGTTGATGCGTTCCGCGGGGTACCCGGCGTCCAGCGGGATGTAGGCGGCCCCTGCCTTCAGCACGGCCAGCAGGGCGACCGGCAGGCTGGTGTCGCGCGGCAGGAGCAGGGCGATCATCGGGTCCGGGCCGGTCGCCGCCGTCGACAGCCTGCGCGCGAGCCGGTTGGCCCGGCTGTTCAGCTCCTCGTAGGTGAGGGAGGTGCCGTCGCTCCGGACGGCCGTCGCCGCCGGGGTCCGTGCGGCCTGCTCCTCGAACAGGTCGGTGAGCCACCGGGACGTCGGCCGGTCGGCCGCGGTGTCGTTCCACCGCACCAGCTGGGTCCGGCGCTCCTCGGGGTCGAGCAGGTCTACGGAGCCGATGGGCCGTCCGGGGTCGGCGGCCACCGCGTCCAGGAACCGGACCAGCCGTGCGGCCAGCGCCTCGATGCTCTCCCGGTCGAAGAGGTCGGTCGCGAAGTCGACCACGCCGGTGATGCCGCACGGGGCGCCCTCCAGGTCCCGGCGCTCGGACACGGAGAACGTCAGGTCGAACTTGGTGGTGCGCGTGCCGACCGGTGCGACATCGGCCCGCAGGCCCGGCAGGGCGAACTCCGGCTCCTCGTTGTTGTGCAGCATCAGGCTCACCTGGAACAGCGGGTGGCGGGCCAGCGACCGGGCCGGCTTGAGCAGTTCCACGAGCTGCTCGAAGGGCACGTCCTGATGCGCGTAGGCCTCCAGGTCGGTCTGCCGCACGCGGGCCAGCAGGTCGGCGAAGCTGGGGTCGGCCGAGGTGTCGGTGCGCAGCACCAGGGTGTTGAGGAAGAAGCCGACGAGATCGTCCAGCGCCTCGTCGGTCCGTCCGGCGACCGGAGTGCCGATGGGGATGTCGTCGCCCGCTCCCAGCCGGCTCAGCAGCGCCGCCACCGCCGCCTGCAGCACCATGAACAGGGTCACGTTGTGCGAGCGGGCCAGCTCCAGGAGCCTGCCGTGCAGTTGGGCGTCGAGGTCCAGGTCGACGAGCATGCCCTGGTAGCCGGTGGACGCGGGCCGGGGACGGTCGGTCGGCAGGTTCAGCTCGTCGGGCAGGCCGGCGAGCTGCCGGGACCAGTAGGCGAGTTGCCGGGCCGCCAGGGCGTCGTCGGGCAGGGTCCCTTCAGCGACGGCTTCCGCGGGTCCTGCCGCAGGCCCGGGAGCCGTCGCGGGCTCGGTCTCCTCCGTGCCGATCAGGCGGCGCTGCCACAGTGTGTAGTCGGCGTACTGCACCGGAAGCGGTGCCCGGTCCGGAGCCTCTCCGCCGAGGCGGGCCGCGTAGGCGGCCGAGAGATCACGGGCCAGCGGTACGGCCGACCAGGCGTCCCCCGCGATGTGGTGGAGCACGAGGAGCAGGACGTGCTCGTGCTCCCCGAGGCGGTACAGGTGCGCCCGCAGGGGCAGGTCGACGGTGAGGTCGAAGCCCTCGGCGGCGGCCTCCTCGAGCAGACCTGGAAGGTGCCCGGCGGTCGCCTCCCGTGTCCGCAGCAACGGTGCGCCCGTGTGCGCGTCCAGGATCCGCTGGTACGGCTCGCCGTCGGCCTGGGGCAGCACCGTGCGCAGCACCTCGTGCCGGGCCGTCAGGTCCGCGAGCGCGGCCCGCAGTGCGCGCTGGTCCAGTTCGCCGGAGAGCCGCAGCGCCGTCGGCATGTTGTAGACCGCGCTGCCGGTGTCCAGCTGGTTGAGCACCCACAGGCGCCGCTGCCCGTAGGAGAGCGGAACGCGCTCGGGGCGCGCCGTCCGGACGAGGGGGGCCCTGGCACCCGACGCGGCGTCGATCCGGGCGAGCAGACCGGACGGCGTCGAGGCTTCGAACAGGCTGCCCACCGGCAGTTCGACGCCGAACACCGAACGGACCTTGCTGACGAGCCGCGTGGCCAGCAGCGAGTGTCCGCCCAGCGCGAAGAAGTCGTCGTCCAGGCCCACGGCGGGCAGGCCGAGCAGGTCCGCGAACAGGTCGCAGAGCATGCGTTCCCGCTCGGTCCTCGGCGCCCGTGAGTGGGGTGCACGGGCGAAGTCCGGGGCCGGCAGGGCCTTGTGGTCCAGTTTGTCGTTGGCCGTCAGTGGCAGAGCGGCCAGTTCGACGAACGCGGCCGGGTGCATGTGGCCGGGGAGGATCCGTGCGATGTGGTCGCTCAGCGACTCCTGCGACAGATCCGCGTCCGGTCGCGGCACGACATAGGCGACCAGCCGCTCGCCGCCCGCGCCGGCCGCGGTGTACGGGATCACCACGGCCTGCGCGACGTCGGGGTGATCGGTCAACGCGCTCTCGATCTCGCCGGGTTCGATGCGGAATCCGCGGATCTTCACCTGGCTGTCGGTGCGGCCCAGGAACTCGAGGTGCCCGTCGGCGTTCCAGCGCGCCCGGTCCCCGGTGCGGTACATCCGTGCGCCGGGACCGCCCCAGGGGTCCGGCAGGAACCGGTCGGCGGTCAGGCCCGGCTGGTGCAGATAGCCGCGTGCCACCCCGGCCCCGGCCAGGCACAGTTCGCCCGGCACCCCGATGGGCGCCGGGTTCAGGTGCTCGTCGAGCACGTAGGTGCGTACGTTGTCGACGGGGCCGCCGATCACCGGGTGCTCGGAGTCCGTGAAGTCACCGATGGTGGCCAGTACGGTGGCCTCGGTGGGCCCGTACACGTTGCAGGCCCGTAGTCCCGGTGTCGTCCGCAGCCGCTGCCACATCCACTCGCTGATCTGCTCGCCGCCGAACGTGAGCACCGAGGGCCGGTACCGCTCGTCGTCCAGCACACCGCCGCTGATCAGCTGCTCGGCGAAGGACGGCGTACAGGTCATGGCGTCGATCCGCCGGTCGATCATCAGACGGGCCGTCGCCGCGGGATCGCGCCTGGTCTCGTCGTCCAGCAGGTGCAGCGCATGGCCGGCCAGCAGCCAGAGCAGGCCGTCCCACGATCCGTCGAAGGAGAGCGCGAGCACGTGCGCGACCCGCAGCGGACGGCCGAGGGCGGCCGCCGCCGGGTCGATGACCCGGCGGCGCTGGCTGTCCAGCAGGTTGACCAGGTTCCGGTGTTCGACGATCACGCCCTTGGGCTTGCCGCTGGAGCCCGACGTGTACAGCACGTAGGCGGGGTGCGCCGCGTCGAGCGGGGCGGTGCGGTCCGCGTCGGTGGGATCGGCGACAGGCCGCCCCGCCAGGTCCCGGAGCGTCTCCTCGCTGTCGAGCACGACGCGGTCGATGCCGCTGCCCGCGGGGAGGACCCGCTCGTCGGCTGCGGTGGTGAGGACGAGCACCGGGTCGGTGTCGGCCAGCATGAAGCCGATCCGCTCGGCCGGGTAGTCCGGATCCACGGGCATGTAGGCGGCACCGGCCTTGAGCACGGCCAGGATGCTCACCATCTGGTGGTCACTGCGCCGCATGGCGAGCGCGACCCGTCGTTCGGGGCCCGCGCCACGTGAGATGAGCAGATGGGCGAGGCGGTTCGCCCTGGCGTTCAGCTCGGTGAAGGACAGTTCCAGGTCGCCGAAGCCGAGGGCGGGCTCGTCGCGGCGCTCGGCCGCCGTGGCCTGGAAGGCGTCGCAGACGGTGCGTACCGGGGTCGCGCGCGCCGTGGCGTTCCAGCCCGCCACGACCTGCTCGCGCTCGGCGGGCGCCATGACGGCCAGCTCGCTGAGCGGGGTGTCCGGCTGTGCCACGGCGGACTGCAGGATGTGCCGGTAGTGGTCGAGGAGCCGGGTCATCCGGGGCCGGTCGAAGAGTTCGGTGGAGAACTCCATGCTCAGATGGAGGCCGCCGGACGGCGGCTCCGAGAAACCGAGCCCCACGTCGAAGCGGGAGGTGCCCAGCTCGATCGGCAGTTCCTCGACGAGTACATCGCCGAGCCGGGCTCCGCTGCGGTCCGTGTCCGCCTGGTAGAGGGCGAACTGGAAGAGCGGGTTGCGCGTCGGGTCCCGCTGCACGTCGAGCTTCTCGACCAGCTGGTCGAAGGGCAGATCCTGGTGCGAGTGCGCACCGAGCACCATGTCGTCGGCCCGGCCCAGCAGGGTCCGGAAGGAGGGGTCGCCGGAGGTGTCGGTGCGCAGGACCACGGTGTTGGCGAAGTAGCCGATCAGCGGTTCGATCTCCGGTCGGCTGCGTCCCGTGAACACCGAACCGAGCGCGATGTCGTGCTGCCCGGTGTAGCGGGACAGCAGCGCGGCGAAGCCCGCCACCATCACCGGCAGCAGCCGCACCCTGCTGCGGTCGGCGAGTTCGGCCAGACCGCGCTGCAGCTCGGCCGGGTACGTCGCGGTGAGGTTCTCGCCGAGCCAGGTGCGCTCGGCCGGGCGCGGCCGGTCGGTCGGGAACTCGAGGACGGTCAGGTCGGCGAGTGTCGTCCGCCAGTAGTCGAGATCGGCCGCCGGCCCCTCGCCCGCGAGGCGTTCACGCTGCCAGAGGGCATAGTCGGCGCACTGCACCGGCAGCGGCGCCAGGGCCGGCGCACGTCCGGCCCGGATCGCCTCGTAGCACTCGGCGAGCTCGCGCATCAGCAACGGAACCGACCACGAGTCGAGCACGATGTGGTGCATCGAGAGGACGAAGACATGGTCGTCGTCGGTGAACCTGGCCAGCAGGCCCCACACCAGCGGCCCGCGGGCGAGGTCGAAGGGGCGTGCGCTGGCGTCGGCGGCCACCCGCAGGGCACGCGAGCGGCGCTCGCCCTCGGCGCAGGGGCCCAGTTCGAGGGTCTCCAGGGCCAGCGGTCCCACCGGGTCGATCACCTGGCGCGGGCCGTCGTCGGTGCCCACGTACCGGGTGCGCAGCACTTCGTGCCGGGCCGCCACCATGTCGAGGGCCGCCGCCAGGGCCCGGCGGTCGAGCGGGCCGCGCAGGCGCATCGCGAGCGGCGTGTTGTACAGCGGCAGCCCCGGCGCCAGCTGGTCGAGGAACCACATGCGGGACTGGGCGAACGACAGCGGCAGCGGACGGTCCCGGCCGGCCGGGCGGATCGTGTCCTCGGCACGCCGTTGCAGCCGCTCGGTACGCATGGCCTCGAGCAGGCGTTCCCGCTGTGCGGGACTGAGCCGGGCAAGCCTCTGCCGAAGGTCCTCGCGCATACAGCTCCCTCCCACCGTGGCCGACAGTGCGCCGGTATCAGGGTGCGGACGCGCCGGATACACCCGGCAGTCGGGCAAATGACCGACAGCCCGCGCTCTGTCACAGGGGGCAGGATGGCCGGGACACCTGGGAGGGACCTTGTCTCGGTTCAAGAGCCTGCCGCCCGCCCGGCTCGGCACGCTGCTGCTGATGCTCGGGCTCGTCGTGCTCGGGGCGCTGGCCCTGCTGCCGTTGCGAGGTCCGAGCCCGGCCGGTTCCGGAGCACCCGCCGGTCAGTTCTCCGCGGGGCGCGCCGAGCCGTACATCAAGCGGATCGCGGCCGAGCCGCGGCCGATGGGCTCGGCCGCGAACGCCAAGGTCCGGGAGTATCTCGTAGAGCGGTTCCGCGCGCTGGGTCTGCGAGCCGAGGTCGAGCGGAGGACCGCGGCCGACAGCTATCCGGACCACGCCTCGGTCGCCGGGCGGGCCGGCAACATCCGCGCCACCCTCCCGGGTACCGAGGGAAAGGGGCGCGTGCTGATCGTCGCCCACTACGACTCGGTCTTCACCGGGCCCGGGGCGACGGACGACGGGATGGGCGTGGCGACCATCCTGGAGACGGCCCGTGCGCTGAAGTCCGGTCCCGCGCCCCGCAACACGGTGGAGTTCCTGCTCACCGACGGCGAGGAGCCGGGGTCCATCGGCGCCAAGGGCTTCACGGACTCCGCCTCGGCGGGCGATCCGAAGCACACGGTGATCCTGAACCTCGAGGCCCGCGGCACCACCGGGCCGGTGGTGATGTTCGAGACCGGCAAGGACAACTCGGCGTTCCTGCCTGCGCTGTCCGGCCACACACCGTTCGTCACGTCCATGTCCGACGAGATCTACCGGCTGCTACCGAACGACACCGACCTGACGGTCTTCAAGAAGGCCGGCTTCACCGGGATGAACTTCGCGGTGGTCGGCGGCTCCGCCCGCTACGACACCGAGCTGGACAACCTGTCCGCCCAGCGTCAGGGCACCCTGCAGGACATGGGGTCCACGGTGCTGGCTGCGGCCAGGAAGCTGGCCGGCCAGGACATCGACCCGGCGGGGGCCGGCTCCAGCACGTACTTCTCGGTGTTCGGGCTGCTGGTGAGCTATCCGCAGTGGCTCGGCCCGGTCCTCGCGGCGCTGGCCGCCGTCGCGATCGCGGTGGTGCTCTGGCGGGCCCGCCGGCGCGGGGTCCTGCGGCTGCGCGGGCTCACCCTGGTCGCCGGGACCCTGCCGCTGCCGTTGATCGGTTCGGCAGCCGTCGGCTATCTGGGCTGGACGGTCCTCGTGATGATCCGGCCGCACTATGCCGCCTTCACCTTCGGCGATCCGTACCGCCCGGGCCCTTCGGTCGCCGGTCTGGTGGTGCTGACGCTGGCGGCGTGTCTGTGCTGGCTGCTGTGGATGCGCAGGCGTACCGACGCCTTCGCCGTGAGCGCCGCGGTGCTGTGCTGGTTCGCCGCCCTGGCCCTGCTGACGGCCGTCGTGATGCCCGGCGCCTCCTATCTGTTCGTCTGGCCCGCCCTGTTCGGCGCGGCGGGTCTCGCCGCCGGACTGCGCCTGCCGGAGAAGTCGCCCTGGCTCGCGCCGGCGCTCTCCGCCGCCGCGCTGCCGGCGATCGTGCTCTTCGTACCGCTCCTCGCGATCCTGTTTCCCACCATCGGGCTCGCCTTCGACTCGGCGGCCCTCGTGGTCGTCGCCCTGCTGCTCCTGCCCGTGCTGCCCGGCCTGTTGCCGCTCCCCCGGCGCCGCGCGGTGCCGGTGACGGTGGCGGTCGTCGCGCTGCTCGGCGCCGCCCTGGTCGGTGTCGGCGGAGCGCGCGACGGCATCGACCGGCGCCATCCCGCACAGGTCGCGCTGTTCTACGTCCAGGACGCGGACACCGGGACCGCCTCCTGGTACAGCGGCGCCGACTCCGCCCAGCCATGGGTGTCCCGGTACACACACGGCGCCAAGTCCCCCGCCGAGAAGGACGTTCCCGCACTGATCGGTCCCGGTGGCTACCGGAAGGGACCGGCCCGGGGCGGCGGCACGTCCCTGCCCGAGGCCAAGGTGACCGGGCAGCGCAGCGTCGGCGGCGGTGTCCGCGAGGTGCGGCTCCGGCTCAGCTCGGACCGGACGGCGACCGCGCTGTCGTTCTACGCCGACACCCGCAGGACGAAGCTGGTCGACGTCACCGTGGAAGGCAGGCGACTGCCCGGCGGGCAGAACCGGCCGACCTCGACCCCGTGGAAGTGGGGCTGCCACCTGGTGGCTCCGGCGGACGGCTACGACGTGGTGCTGCGCCTGCGCGGTGACGCGCCGATGCCCCTGCGGCTGCTGGCCTACCGGGGCGACGTGCCGGCCGCGGCGCTCACGTCGCCCCGCCCCGACACGATCGTCTGGACCACCTCCGGGTTCGGCCAGAGCATCGGTATCCGCACCATCGACATATGAGGGAACCGCCGTGAACGACCGCCAGGACACCCCCCGCGTCATCGCCCTGTGGAGCGCCCCGAGGTCCAGGTCGACCGCCTTCTTCCGGTCCATCGTGGAACGCGGCGATCTGACCGCACTGCACGAACCGTTCTGCAACATCGTCGACTTCGGTGAGACCGTCGTGGACGGGGAGGCCGTGCACACCGAGGGCGAACTGATCGCGGCGATGCGGGCGCTGTCGGCACGGCGGCAGGTGTTCTTCAAGGACACCACCGACTATCGCTATCCCGCGGTCCTTGCGGATCCCCGCTTTCTGCGCGAGGTCCGGCACACCTTCCTGATCCGGCACCCCGACGAGATCGCCGCGTCGTACTACGCCCTCCGGCCGGAGATGTCCGCCAAGGACATCGGGCTGGAGCAGATGTACGAGCTGTACGAAGCGGTGTCCGCCACCGGGCAGCGTCCGGTGGTCCTCGACTCCGAGGACCTGGTGTCCAGGCCGGCCCGGACCATGGCCGCGTTCTGCGCCGCGGTGGGCCTGTCGCCGCGGCCCGAGGCACTGAACTGGCGCCCCGGCAGGCGCGAGGAGTGGCAGCGCTCCGACCGCTGGCACACCGACGTCAGCAACAGCTCGGGCTTCACCGCCCAGTCGACCGAGTACACCGTCACGGTCCACAACAACGAGCGGCTGGCCGAGTTCAGCGCCCGGCACGAGCCGTTCTACCGGGCGCTCTTCGACAGGCGGCTGATCGTGGCGTGACCGGAGCTCAGCCCCGGTCGGCCACGAGATCGCGCAGACGGGCCCGGTCGACCTTGCCGTTCGCGGTCAGCGGCACGGCGTCCAGCGTGAGGATCCGGCCGGGAATCATGTAGGAGGGCAGCAGCGGGCGCAGATGCGCGCGGATCTCCGCGATCGACGGCGCGTCGGCTCCGTCGGACGGCGCCAGGAAGGCGACGAGCGTACGGTCCGCGCCGTCACCGGTCAGGTCGACCACGGCGGCGCCGACGCGCGGGTGGCTCTCCAGCGCGGCCTCGATCTCGCCCGGCTCGACCCGGTGGCCGTTCACCTTGAGCTGGGTGTCGATCCGGTCGAGGAACTCGATGGTGCCGTCCGCCCGCCGGCGCACCAGGTCGCCCGTGCGGTAGAGCCGGGCTCCCGGCGGGCCGTACGGGTCGGGCACGAACTTCTCCGCCGTCAGCGCCGGGCGCCCGTGATAGCCGCGGGCCACCCCGACCCCGCCCATGAGCAGCTCGCCCGCCACGCCCACGGGGAGCTGCCGGCCGGCTTCGTCCACCACGTGGGCCTGGAGGTTGGCGATGGGGCTGCCGATCGGCGGCCTGCTCTCGCGCAGCCCGGGCGGGCACAGATAGTCCGTCGAGGTGACGGTGACCTCGGTGGGCCCGTAGGTGTTGTGGACCTGCCGGTGCGGTGCCTGGAATCGGTCGGCCAGCTCGCCGGGGAGCGCCTCGCCGCCGATGTTGGCCATCCGCAGATCGGGGAGTCCGGCGGGGTCGAGGAGGCGGGCCACGGCGGGCGGTATGTCCATCACGGTGACCCGTTCGTCGCGGATCAGCGCGGTGAGTGCCCGCGGGTCGAGCAGGGTCAGCCGCGCCCCCTGGACCAGGGTGATCCCGTTGCACAGCGCGGCGAAGAAGTCGAAGACGCTCACGTCGAAGCAGGGGTTCGCGAACTGCAGGATGCGGTCCGGCGGCTCGAGCCGGTAGGCGCGCCGGCAGTATTCGGTCATGTTGACCACCGAGCGGTGCTGGACGAGCGTCCCCTTGGGAGCGCCGGTCGATCCGGAGGTGTAGAGAAGATAGGCCAGGTTGTCGGGGAGGACCGGGTAGTGCGGGTCGTCGCCGGACTGTGCGGCCAGCGCGGCGGCGATGGCGGGGTCGTCCAGGCAGACCGGCAGGACGTCCTCGGGCAGCCGGGCGGCCGGCCCGCTCGTGGTGACCACGATCTGGCATCCGGCGTCCTCGGCCATGTACGCGAGGCGGCTGGCCGGGTGCTGTACGTCGAGCGGCAGATAGGCGGCGCCCGACTTGAGGATGCCCAGGAGGGTCACCGGAAGGTCGAGACCGCGGTCGAGCAGGACGCCCACCACCGTCTCGGGGCCGATACCGAGCCGGTGCAGGTGCCGGGCCAGACGGTTGGCGCGTCGGTCCAGTTCCAGGTAGCTGAGTTCCTCGCCCTCGAACCGGCAGGCCGCCGTTTCGGGCCGCAGGACCGCCCATCGTTCAAAGGCCTGGTGCACACAGAGTCCGGCCGTGTCGGCGTAGTCCTCGGTGGTGTCGTTCCAGCGGCTGTGCTCCGTGGCGCCGCCCCTGTCGCCCTGGATGACGTGGTCCACCGTCTTCGTCCCCCTGCGCTCTCGACACTGCCGGTGTGTCGACCCTGTCAGAACGAGGCGCCGCCGAGCCGTAGGGATTCCTCCTGACTGTGTCCGTCCCGGCCGATCGCACATTCTCGGTACGGACGTCGTTGCCCCAGATGCAGCATGACCCGCGGCCAGGGAGGAAATCGTGGGCGGGACCCGTACACAGAACTTCGAGGCCGCGCTGAGCCCGCAGGACGGCATGCCCTGCCTCCGGCTGACGTCGGCGGAGGCCGACGCACTACGCGCGCTCGCCGAGGACTTCGTCGAGGAGTACGGCGCGGCCGGGCCCGCCGACCTCGAGCACCTGCTGGCCGAGATCGCCGTCCATGCCCACCGCGTGCCGGAGCGGATGCGCTCGGTGCTGAACGGGTTCCGGCTGACCGGCCGTCCGAGCGGCGGCCTGGTGCTGTCCGGTCTGCCGTTGGACGAGCAGGCCGTGGGCACGACACCGCAGAGCTACACCGATGAGCCGGCCGGTGACGAGGTGACCACGGCGACGGCTCTCCTGCTGATGATCGGCTCTCTGCTCGGCGACCCCTTCTCCTACCTGTCGCAGCAGCGGGGCAAGCTGGTTCTCGACGTGTTCCCCATCGAGGGGCACGAGGGGGAGCAACTCGGCTCCAGCTCCACGACGTTGCTGGAGTGGCACAACGAGGACGCCTTCCATCCCCACCGGGCCGACTGGATCATGCTGCTCTGCCTGCGCAATCCGGACGCAGTGCCGACCATGTTCGCTTCGGCCCACGATCTGGAACTCGACGAGGAGCACCGCAAGGTCCTCTTCGAGGACCGGTTCGTGATCCTTCCGGACGAGTCGCACACGGCCCAGTTCAACGTCGCGACCACCGGTGTCGACGACGGCGACGGCCAGACGGCGGCCTTCGAGCGCATCCGGCGGATGAACCAGGAGCCGGAGCGGATCGCGATTCTGGGCGGCGACCCGGACATGCCCTACGTCCGGATCGACCCGGCGTTCATGCAGCGTGACCTGGGCGACGCCCTCGCCGAGCGGGCGCTGCAGGGCATCATCGACGCCTTCGAAGTGCGTATGCGGGACGTGGCGTTGGGCCCCGGTGAGCTGCTGATCATCGACAACAAGCGGGCCGTGCACGGGCGACGGCCCTTCAAGGCCCGCTACGACGGGTCGGACCGCTGGCTGCGGCGCATCAACGTGACCGCCGACCTGCGCAGCTCGGCTGGCCGCCGGTTCGGCGGCCATGGGCGCGCCCTGGTCTGACCACCATCTGCCACCTTCGGGAGAGTCCGGTTTGAGGCCCCGCATCCGCCCCGTCACGATCGACTGCGCACCCCCGTACGGGCCCGGTGAGCCGGCCCGGTGCCGGGGCCGGATGTCCGGCGGGCCGCGCCACGATCCGGCCCCCGAACCGTCGCGGACAGCGGCCCGCGCGGCGCGACCGTCATGACCCAGACCGCGCCCGCGCCGGGCGGCCTCCTGAAGCAGCGGGACTTCCGCCTGTTCTGGACCGGCGACGTCGTCTCGCAACTGGGCTCCGAGATGACGCTGTTCGCCCTCCCGCTGGTGATGGTGAGCACGCTGGACGCCTCCGGCACCCAGATCGGGCTGCTCGAGGCGATGTACACGCTGCCGTTCTTCCTGCTGCCGCTGTTCGTCGGCGTATGGCAGGAGCGCCGGGCCCGCCGGCCCGTGATGATCGCCACGGACCTCGCGCGGTGCGTGCTGGTCGTCACCGTCCCGGTGGGCGCCGCGCTCGACATGCTGTCCCTTGCGCACGTCTACGTGGTCGCCGTGCTGGTCGGGGCGCTCAGCGTGGTGTACGACATCGCCGCCAGGTCCTACCTCCCGCGCCTCGTCGCGCCGGAACACCTCGGCTCGGCCAACAGCAAACTCACCGCGGACCAGGCGGTGAGCGCGACGATGGGACCGGGCGGCGGCGGCTGGCTGGCGGGCGCGTTCGGGCCGGCCAGTGTGCTGTTCCTGGACGCGCTGAGCTATCTGGTCTCCGCGGTGGCGATGATCGCGGTCCGCACCCGGGAGAAGGCCGAGCCGCCGTCCGCCGAGCGGGATCTGCGCCGGGAACTCGCCGACGGACTGCGTTCGGTGTTCGGCAATCCGCCGGTGCGTGGCATCGCCCTCCACGCGGCCGTGTACAACGCCGGCGGATCGCTGGTCAACGTGGCCTTTCTGGTCTACTTCGTGCGCCGGCTCGACATGGGCACGTTCGCCTACGGACTGGTCACGGTGATCGGCGGGATCGGCGCGATCTGCGGGGCCGTCGGTGTGCCCTACCTGTTCGAGCGGATCGGATACGGCCCCAGTCTGCTGGTCGCCCTGTGCTTCTCCACCAACGCCTACTTCCTGCTGCCGCTGTACACCGGCCCGGACACGGCCGTCTTCTGGGCGTCCGCAGCCGGGCTCTTCCTCGGATACGCGGGTTCGGCCGCCGGCAGCGTCATCGCCGTGACGGTGCGTCAGAAGGTCACGCCGCCCGAGCTGCACGCACGCATGAACGCCACCTACCGGCTGATGAACTTCGGCACCATCCCGGTCGGTGCGGCGCTCGCCGGTGTGCTGGTGGACGGGCTCGGTGCGCGGACGACGCTGTGGCTGGCGCCCTTCGTCCTGCTGGCGTCGGTGCTCCCGGTCGCCAACCGCACCATCTGGCGGCTGCGGCACCTGTGAGGCCGGGCCGCCCACGCCTCGCACGGGGCGGCCCACGGCTGAGGACGGGCGGCCCACGGCTCAGACCGCGGCCGCCAGCTCCCGGATGGTGTGCTCCCCCAGCACCTTCTCCACCGGCAGTTCGACGCCGAGTTCCCGTGCACGCATCACCACGCGGACGGCCCTGAGGGAGTTGCCGCCGGCCGCGTAGAACTCGTCGTCGACGCCGACCGTCTCGACGTCGAGCACCTCGGCCCACAGTCGGCTGAGCAGTACCTCGGTCCGCGTGGTCGGCCGGTCCCCCGTCGCCTCCCGGTGCACCGGCTCCCCTGTCTCCGCCTCTTCGGCCGCCGGAACGGCCGGACTGCGGTCGGCCAGCGGGCAGGGCAGTTCCGAGACCGCCGCGCCGGGGTTCGCCGACGCACCGCGCAGCACGGTGACGACGGACCGGGCCAGCAGGTCCGCGGTCTCCTGACCGAACAGGTCCGACTGCAGCACCACGGATCCGCTGAGTGTGTCGTCCGCCCCGTCGAGATCGACGGTCACCTCGAAGTGGGCGCGCTCCTGGAGCAGCGGGACCGGTTCGATCCTCAGCCCGGCGGCCTCCGCCGTCCGGGGAAGCCGGGTGTTGTTCACGGCCAGCATGGTCTGCGCCAGCGGGGTGCGCCCCGGGCGCCGCTGCGGCTTCAGGGTGTCCACCAGGACCTCGAAGGGAACATCGGGGTGCTGGTAGGCGCCCAGGCAGCGTTCCCGTACCTGTCGGAGCAGGCTGAGGAAGTCCGGGTCGCCCGACAGGTCGAGGCGCAGCGGGAGGGTGTTGACGAAGAAGCCGACGAGCGGCTCCAGTTCGGTCTGGGTGCGGCCGGCGAAGGGAAGTCCGACGACCACGTCGTGCTGCCCGGTCCAGCGCGCGAGCACCGTGGCGTAGGCCGCGAGCACCACCATGAAAGGGGTGACGTCCCCGTCCGAGGCGACCGCCCGGAGCTGACGGATCATGAGGGCGGGCGGCGCCAGGGGCGCGTGCACCGTCCCGTAGTCCGGGGTCCCGCCGGGCAGCCGGTCGGCGGGCAGCCGGAGCGGTTCGCACTGGGCCAACTGGTGTTTCCAGTAGTCGAGTTGCTCGTCCAGCTCGCCCTCGTCCCAGCGTTGTTTCTGCCAGGCCGCGAAGTCCGCGTACTGCACCTGCAGTTCGGGCAGCACATCCAGCCGTTCACCTCGGGCTGCCGGCGGGTAGAGCGCCGTGAGCTCGCTCAGCAGGACGCCCAGGGACCAGCCGTCGGCGACCGCGTGGTGCACCACCACAGCGAACAGGTGCTCCTCGGGAGCCACCCGCAGCAGCCGGCAGCGGATCAACGGTCCCCGCCCCAGATCGAAAGGGGCCTGAGAGAGGCGGCGCGCCTCGGCGAGAGCCGCGTCATACCCGCCCTCGACGTCCTCGACCGTGAGCCGCACCGGCTCCGGCGCGCGCACCACCTGCACGACCTCGGCGCCCTCCAGCTCCAGCACCGTCCGCAGCACCTCGTGCCGGTTCACCACCTCGGTCATCGCCGCGGCGAGGGCGTCCGGGTCGAGGCTGCCGCGCAGCCGCAGTCCGACCGCCTCGTTGTACAGCGGGGTGTCCGGCTGGATCTGTTCCAGCAGCCACAGCCGTTGCTGGCCGAACGAGGCGGGCAGCACGAAAAGGTCTTCGGTCATCTTGGCTCCCGCGGGGTGAAGGAATACCTCGGCGGCCGGCTACGGCTACCGGTAGTCGCGCAGCAGCGCGGTCATGCACTGGGTGCCGAACTCCAGCGCCTCGACGGGGATCCGCTCGTCGGCGCGGTGCAGCAGCGTGCGGTACGGGCTCCCCGCCGGCACCTTCATGGGCAGCCAGCCGTAGCAGCGGATGCCCAACCGGGCGAAGAAGCCGGCGTCGGTGGAGGCCGGCGACATCATCGGCAGCGGCACGGCGTCCGCGTCGGCCTTGCGGGTGATGTCGGCCAGTGTCTCGTAGAAGCCGCCGAACTCGGGCTCCGGGATCCGGCTCTGGTCCACGGAGAAGCCTTCCACCAGCAGTTCCAGTGGCAGGTCGGGGCCGATCAGCGCCCGCAGTTCGGAGACGAACTCATCCCTGGTGTGGTCGCCGGGCAGGATGCGGCCGTCCAGGTCGACGGTGATCTCGCCCGGCACCACGTTGATCTTGTCGCCGGCCCGGACGATCGTGGGGTTCACCGTGTTGCGCAGCAGGGAGTCGATCTGCAGCGCCTGGTCCGCCGGCAGTCCGGCCGGGGGCGCGTCACCGTCGTCGTCCCGTACCGCGAGCAGCCGGCCGGCGAGCGGCTCGGGCAGGTGTCCGGCCAGTTCGGTCAGCATGCGGTGGGCGGCGGGCTCGAGGTGCCGTGGCAGCCGCACGCCGCTCAGGGCGGTCAGCAGATGTCCGAGCTGCCGCATCGGGGTCTGCGGCGGTGCCAGGCGGGAGGCGTGGCCACCGGGGCCCCGCAGCGTCACCCGGAACCAGCAGGCGCGTTTCTCCGCGACGACGATCGGATGGAAGCGCCGCCCGCCGAGTTCGATGCCCGCTCCGCCCTCCTCGCCCAGCGCGTACCGGATCCCGGTGAACAGCTCGGGATGCTCGCGGGTCAGCCACCTGGCTCCGGCGATGCTGCCGTGCTCCTCGTCGGCGACCACCGCGAGGACGACGTCTCCGGCCGGCCGCTGCCCCGCCTCGTGCAGGCGGGCCAGCGACGACACCATCATCGCCAGGCCGCCCTTCATGTCGACGGAACCGCGGCCCCACACCTCGCCGTCGACCAGCCTGGCTTCGAAGGGCGGATGCTGCCAGTCCTGGCCGGTGACCGGCACGACGTCGGAATGCCCGTGCAGGAGCAGCGGCGGGGCCGCGCCGCGCCCGGGGAACCGTACGATCAGATTCGCCCGGTCCCGACTCGGGCCCAGGACCTTGATGTCCAGGTCGTCCCGGTGGGCGAACCGGTTGATCAGGTACTCGACGCAGGCGATCTCGTTGCCGGGCGGGTTGGTGGTGTCGATGCGGATGAGGTCCTGGAGCAGCGGCACCGGGTTCGCGAGGGTGTTCATGGGTCACTCCGAGGTCGGGTCGTGCGCCGCGGCCAGCAACCGGGCCGCTTCCAGGCGCAGTTGGGTCGGGCTGCCGAGCCGCACGGAGTCCACGGCGGCGCACCGGTAGAACACGGAGACGTCGTACTCCTCCGTGAGTCCGGCGGCGCCGTGCAGGTGTACCGCCTCCGCCGTGGCCTCGCGGGCCAGGTCGGCGGCGAGGAAGAGGGCCTGCGCGGCGGTCAGCCGGATGTCCGCGCCGCTGTCCGCGTCGGAGGCCACCGCGTGCACCATGCTGCTCACGGCGGTGGCCTCGGCGGCCAGGGCGGCGAGCCGGAAGGCGGGCGCCTGCTGCTTGGCCAGCGGGCGGTCGAAGGCCGAGCGCTGCTGCAGCCTGTCGACCGTGAGTTCCAGCGCGCCGCGGGTCAGACCGGTCAGATAGGCGGCCTGCTGGAGCCGCCCGCGGGCCAGGGCGGCAGGGTAGTGCGGCCCCGCGGGGATCAGTCCGTCGGTGACCGCTGCCACGCCGTCGAGGGTGGCCCGGTAGAGGTCCCCGCGCCCGATGTCGTCCTGGCGGTGGAGGCGCACGCCGGGCTCGTCGGCGGGCACCAGCGCGTGTCCGTCCGCTCCGATCACCAGCAGGTGGTCCGCCTCGGCGGCGAAGGCGACGAAGCGCCGGGTACCGCTGACCAGGCCGCGTCCCCGGTCGAGCACGAGGGACACGGGCACACCCGGCTCGTCCGCGGCCTGTTCCCGGACGGCGAGCGCGCAGGTCCGCTCCCCCGACGCGATCGAGGCGAGCAGCGTGTCATGACGGCCGTCGGCCGCCAGCAGGTCGGCCGCGATCATCGTGTCCAGGTACGGGCTCTGATAGAGCGCGGGTCCCATCAGCTCGGCCGCGTGCACCCGGCGCGCCATGGCGTCGGCCGGTCCCCCGAGCCGGGGCGGCAGCGCCGGGCGCAGGCCGTCGAGTTCGGCGAGGGTGGACCACACGCCCCGGCGGACCTCGGTGTCCTCCTCGTCCGGCGGTACCGGCCCGGCTCCCTTGGCCCGGGCTCCGAGCCGACGCAGGACCGGGTTGAGTTCCTCGTGGAAGAGTTCGGCGACGTTCACAGCAGACCCAGTCCGTTGGTCGCGATGAGATAGAGCATGATCTCGGAGGTGCCCGACGCCAGGCGGTGGGCGGGTCCGAGGCGGTAGTTGGCTTCCAGCAGCCCCTGGGCGGGCGCTTCCCCGTCCCAGGCGGAGAGCACACCGCCGGCGCCCTCCAGCTCCATGCCGGCGCGCAGGATGGGCCGGAACTGCTCACTCGCGTACCACTTCGACATCGCCGAGGTGACCGGGTCGGCGCGGTCGGCGGCCAGGTTGCCGACCATCTCCCAGGCCAGGGAGCGGGCGGCCCGCAACCTGGCGTCCAGTTCGACCAGTTGCAGGGCGTACGCCGGATCGGTGAGCCGTCCCGTCTCGGCGGCCCGCCGGATGATCAGATCGAGCAGCCGTCGTGCCTTGCCGTGGAAGTCGATGCCGGTGCGCTCGAGCTGGAGCAGTTCGTTGAGCTGCCACCAGCCCTCGTCGACGGTGCCGACGACGTCCGCCGCGGTGAGCCGTACTCCGTCGATCACCACCAGGTTGAAGCGGTCGTTCTGGATGCTCGGCACCGGTTCGACGTGCACGCCGGGGGACCTTGCCGGCAGCAGGAACAGGGTGATCCCGTGCATGCCGACCGCCCCGTCGGTGGTGCGGGCGGCGCACAGCGAGAAGTCGGCGAACTGGGTCTTCATGTTGAAGACCTTGGTGCCGTACAGCCGCCAGCCGTCGCCGTCGCGCTCTGCCCGGGTACGCAGCGCGGACAGGTCGGAGCCCGCCTCGGGTTCCGTGAACAGCACGCTGGCGGTCTGCTCGCCGCGGGCGAGTCCGGGCAGATACCGGCGCTGCTGTTCCTCGGTGCCGGCCTTGAGCAGGAACATGCCGACGATGTCGATGCTCAGGACGTGTACGTCGTCGGGCACTCCGGCCAGCGTCATCTCCTCGGTGACCACCGCCGCCTCCGGCGCGCCGAGGCCGAGGCCGCCGTAGGCGACCGGCCAGTTCGGGGCCAGCCATCCGCGCTCGCCGAGCAGCCGGTAGAGGTCGAGACGCGCGGCCTCCTCGTCGGGCCGGTGTCCGGCGACGGCCGCGAGGGTGCGCCGGGCCTCGGGGCCGCGGAAGAACCGGCGCACCTCCTGCCGGAAGGTGTCGTGGTCGAGGGCGGCCGGTGGTGCGGAGCTCGTCACGGGGTCTCCTCCAGGTGGGCGAGCATCGCCGACAGTTCGTCGTCGGACGTCTCCTCCAGCTCGCTCGTCTCCACGAGTTCGGCGAGTTCGGCGATGGTGGTCCGGACGAACAGCTCCCGCAGCTCCACCTCCACACCGAACGCCGTGCGGATCCGGGAGGCCAGCTGGGTCACCTTGAGCGAGTTGCCGCCGACCGCGAAGAAGCTGTCGTTCACGTCGATCTCGAGCGTCCCGTCGAGCAGCTCACGCCAGATCTCGGCGAGCATCAGCTCGGTCCGGGTGCTGGGCGGTACGGCCCTGCGGACGGCGGCCGTACCGGGTTCGGGCAGCCGCGTGCGGTCCAGCTTCCCGCTGCTCGCCCGGGGCAGCTCGGGCAGTTCCACGAAGGTCGCGGGGACCAGGTGGGCGGGCAGCCGTCCGGTCAGATGCCGCCGCAACTCCTCGGGCGTGACCTGCCGGCCTGCGGTGACGGTCACGTAGCACACCAGGCGGGCGTCGGCACCGGATCCCGAGGCGATCACCACGGCCTCGTCGACGGCGTCGTGGCTCTGCACCGCGTGCTCGATCTCGCCGGGTTCGACGCGCAGTCCTCGGATCTTGATCTGGTTGTCCACCCGGCCGAGGAAGACGAGGTTGCCGTCGCTCCGCCGGACCACGAGGTCCCCGGTGCGGTACAGCCTGGCTCCCGGGGCGCCGAAGGGGTCGGGCACGAAGCGCTCGGCGGTGAGACCGGGTTGGTGGGCGTATCCGCGGGCGACTCCGACGCCGCCGACGAGCAGCTCGCCGGGGACGCCGTCCGGCACCGGGTTGCCGTACCGGTCCACGACGTGGGCCTGGTAGTTCGCCATGGGAGTGCCGATCGGCGGCATGGTGGCGTACGTGCCGTCGGGGCAGAGGTAGTCGATGCAGGCCACGGTGGCCTCGGTCGGGCCGTACCCGTTGTGGAACTCGCGCCCCGGGATGTTCCAGCGGTTCACCAGCTCGCCCGGGAACGCCTCGAGCCCCACGAACAGGGCGCGCAGGTCGGGGAAGGTGTCCTCGTCCAGCAGTCCGAGGACGGCCGGCGGCAGATCGGTGACCGTGACCCGCTCCGTGCGCATCAGCTCGGCCAGGCGGCCGGGATCCAGCAGGGTCGACTTGGGCGCCTGCACGAGCGCGGCTCCGGAACACAGGCAGCTGAAGAAGTCGAACAGGCTGACGTCGTAGGCCGGGTTGGCGAACTGCAGCACCCGGTCGCCCGCTCCGAGAGCGAACATGTCGATGCTCGCCCGGGTGAAGTTGACGATGCTCCGGTGCTCGACCTGGACGCCCTTGGGCTTCCCGGTGGAGCCGGACGTGAAGATCAGGTAGGCGAGGTTGTCCGGTCGCACGCCGACGTGCGGCCGCTCGGTGGGCTGCTCGTCGAGGGCGGGATCGTCCACGCAGACGGCGGTGACACCGGCCGGGAGCAGCCTGGCCAGGTCGCGCGTGGTCAGCACGGTCGTGCAGCGTGCCTCGGTCAGGACGCTCTCCCAGCGGGCGGCCGGGTGATCGGGGTCGAGAGGCAGGTAGGCGCCGCCCGCCTTCTGGATGCCGAGGAAGGCCGCGGGCAGCTCGGGGCCGCGGTCGAGCAGGACGGCCACCACGGTCTCGGGACCCGTGCCGGCCCGGCGCAGGGCCCACGCCAGCCGGTTGGCGTCCTGGTCCAGTTCACGGTAGGTGCGGCGGCGACCGGCGAAGGAGGTGGCTTCGGCGTCGGGCGACCGGTCCACCACCGACTCGAACAGTTCGTGCAGGCTTCCGCCCGGTTCGGGGGCGGGGTTGCCGCTCGTCCCGGTCAGTCGTTCGTGCTCCGGCTCGGTGAGCATGGGCAGCCGGCTCAGCGGAAGGTCCGGGTCGGCGGCCACGGCCGACAGGATCCGCTCGTAGTGCCCGAAGAGCCGCTCCACCCGGTCTGCGTCGTAGAGATCGGTGGAGTACTCCGCCCACAGCCGCAGGCCGTCGGGAACCTCGGTGAGCTGGACCGCGAGATCGAACCGGGCGGTGTCGCCGTCCGCGGGATATGCGGCGACCTCGACATCCGCGATCCGGGCCGACTCCACGCCCGCGTGCTGGAGTGTGAAGGACGTCTGGAACAGCGGGTTGCGGCTCGGATCACGTTCGGGGCGCAGCTCGTCGACCAGCCGGCCGAACGGCAGCTCCTGATGGAAGTGAGCGCCGAGGACGGCCTCGTTGGCCCGGGCGAGGAGTTCACGGAACGTCGGGTCGCCGGCCGTGGAGCAGCGCAGCACCACCGTGTTGGCGAAGAAGCCGATCAGCGGCTCGACCTCGGGGCGCTCGCGGCCCGAGAACACCGATCCGAGGACGATGTCGTCCTGGCCGGTGTAGCGATCGCACAGGGCCATGAACGCGGACAGCACCACGGTTAGCAGCGTCACCCGCTCGGTCCGGGCCAGCTGGTTGAGGGCGGTGCGCAGGTCCGGCGGCAGCAGCCGGTCCGTGGTGGCACCGGCCCCGGAGGGGACGGGCGGGCGGGGCCGGTCCGTCGGCAGGTCCAGGGTCGGCAGGCCGGCGAGCCTGCCCTTCCAGTACGCCAGGTGTTCGTCGAGGACGGCTCCGGTGATCCGGCCCCGTTGCCAGACGGCGTAGTCCGCGTACTGCACGGTCAGTTCGGGCAGCTGGGCCGGCGTCCCTGTGTGCTCCGCCTCGTAGAGGTGGAACAACTCGCCGACGAGGACGGGCAGGGACCATCCGTCGCTGGCGATGTGGTGCAGGGCCAGGACGAGCACGTACGCGCGCTCCGCGGTCCGCACCAGATGGGCGCGGAGCACCGGGCCCTTCTCCAGGTCGAACGGCTCCTGGACCAGGCCGAGCAGGAAACCCCTGACCTCTTCGTCGGCGGCGCCCGTCAGGTCCGTCACGGGGAACGGCACGGCGCCCTGGGGCTCTGCGATGTCCTGGTAGGGCACGCCGTCGCGCAGGGGGTAGCGGGTGCGCAGGATCTCGTGCCGGTCGACCAGCGCGTTCAGCGCCCTGCCCAGCGCCGGCTCGTCGAGGTCGGCACGGAGCGACAGGACGATCGGGGCGTTGTAGATCGCCTTTCCGGGGTCCAGCTGGTCGAGGAACCACAGTCGTTGCTGGGTGAACGACAGCGGCAGCTCACGGTCGCGGGCCACCGGGACCACGCGCTCGCCGGTCCCCCGCACGCCGGCGCGCTGGCGTGCGCGCAGGGCGAGCAGGTTCTTACGGGTCTCCGCGAGGCTCTTCCCGCCGTTGTTCGCTGGATTGGACATGTCACAGACTCCCGAGCGTTGCGGTGAACCTGACCGTGGTGCCGACGCCGTCGAGGGCGGCGCTCACCGGGTCGGGGACGCGGCCGTCGGCGATCACCACCGCGCCCACCCCGGCCTCCAGCGCCTCACGGGCGGCCTGCAGCTTCGCGGTCATGCCGCCGTGTACCGCCGCCTCGGTGACCGGCTCGTCCGACAGCTCGATCGCCGGCACCAGGGAACTCTCGTCCGCGGGATCGCGCAGCACGCCCGGCGCGCTGGTCAGCAGCACGAGCCGCACCGGACGGGTGCGGGCCAGCGCACCGGCGATCGCCGCCGCCACCCGGTCCGCGTCCACGTTGACCGGCCCGTCGGCGCCGAGGGCGGGCGGGGAGACGACGGGCAGACAGCCCGCCTCCAGCAGGGTGACCAGCACGGTGGGGTCGACGTCCCGGATACGGCCGCTGTGGTCGTCACGGACGACGACGGTGCGCCCGCCCAGGACGGCACGGTGCGCGGACGTGCGCTTGGCCGTCACCAACCGCGCGTCCATCCCGGTCAGTCCGACCGGCCGGGCGCCGTGCCGGGCCAGCGCGGCCACCAGCGCGGGCTTGACCTTTCCCACCAGCGCCATCAGCAGCACCTCGAGGGTGTCTGGGTCGGTGTAGCGGCTGGACGAGCCGCTCGGCGTGGTCAGCCGGCGCTGCGGTACGCCGAGCCGGTCGGCGAGCCGGTCGAGCTCGACCGCCCCGCCGTGCACCAGGACCGTGCGGCCGGCCGGAAGGCGTGCCAGGTCGCGGCAGATGGCCTCATGGGCGTGGGAGAGCCCGCCGCCGCACTTGACCACCGTGATCTCGTCAGTCATCGAACCACCTCATGCCGGGTGCAGTCCGGGGAAGTCGAGCCCCAGCGACTCGTCCCAGCCCATCCGGATGTTCAGGCACTGCACGGCGTTCCCGGCGCCGCCCTTGACCAGGTTGTCGAGTGCGCCGACCAGGAGCAGCTGGCCGTCGGCGGGATCCAGTGCGAAGCCGACGTCGCAGTAGTTGGAGCCGATCAGGATCTTCGGCTCGGGCAGCCGGTAGTTGCCGCGCTTGTAGGTGACGACGCGGACGAACGGCTCTGCCGCGTAGGCGGCCCGGTAGGCGGCACGTATGTCCGCCTCGGTGAGGTCACGGCTCGCGGTGGCCCGGCAGAGCACCTGGACTCCGCGCACGGCGTCCACCCCGGTGGCCGTCATCCGTACGTCCAGGCCCGTCGCCTGGGCGATCTCGGCCTGGTGCCGATGGTTGAGCGGGGCGAACACCCGCAGCACGCCGCTGCGTTCGGCGTGCAGGTTCATCTCGCCGGCCGAGGCGCCCGATCCGCTGGAGCCGACCCTGCCGTCCACCGTGACCCGCGGTGCCAGCAGCCCGGCGTCGGCCAGCGGCCGCAGGGCCAGGATGGCGGCGGTGGCCATGCAACCGGGCACGCTGACCGAGTCGGCGGTGCGCAGCGCCGACCGGTCGGCCTCGGGCAGCCCTCGGGCAGCCGTCCCGAGGAGTTCCGGGGCGGGATGCTCGCCGTAGAACTCCCGGTACCGGTCGGGGTCGGTGAGGCGCAGGTCCGGGCTGAGGTCGTAGACATGCTTGGCCCGGGCCACCAGCGCGTGACGCTGGTCCGCGTCGGTGCCCATCGAGCCGGTCAGGAACAGTACGTCGCACTCGGGCAGCCGCTCCGGAGCGACATAGGTGAGGTCGACGCGGCCCCGCAGGTTCGGGTGGCTTCCGTCCACCCTTCGGCCGGCCAGCCGGGCCGAGGTGACCGCGGTGACGTCCACCTCCGGGTGTCCGGAGAGGATCCGGAGCAGTTCTCCTCCGATGTAGCCGGCGCCGCCGACGACCCCGACACTGATCACTCGCCCCAGTCCTCCTCGACCTCCGGCGCCACGGCGACGAGCAGAGGATCGAGGGAAATGACCTCGAGTTCGCCCGCGCAATCACCGCATTCGATGATTTCGTTGAGTTCGGGCTTTTCCTTGAGCTCCACGTTCGCGACACATTCAGGGCAGGCCACGATCATTTATTCCTCCACCCATGGGAACGCATTCAACACCTAGAGGCTGTCGAAATCGGGGGCTCGGGGACAGTAGGGGAAACCCCTGACAGGTAGTCCGCCATGGCTTCCAGTGCGTGTTCGTGAGCGGCGACGAGCCGGTTCGAGCGAAGGCGCAGGCCGGCTACGGCACCGTCCCGGTCGGAGCGTGCGGTGGCGACCGCGATCCGCAGCGCCGACCAGTGGTGCGCGACCGCGTCGACGAGCCGGGAGAGTTCCAGCAGACGGCTGTCGCCGAAGCGCCGTCCGGCCAGCTCCAGGAAGGAGGCGTGCAGGCCGGTCACCGCGAGGGCCGGTCCGGCCACGATGAACACCTCGTCCACCACCTCCTCGGTGTCCGGCAGCCGCTCCCACGCGCCGGCGAGGAAGCCGCACAGTCCGGCCAGTCCCGAGGTCCCCGCGTCGTCCGGTGCGGTGAGGCCGCGCAGGTTCCCGGTGATCACCCGGCGGACGAAGCCCGGGTCGAACGGCGGCTGCGCGGACGGGAAGTCCACCTGCAGCCAGCGGTTGCCGATGGGATTGGCGGTGAAGAACATGTCGCGGTCGTGCCGCACCGGATTCCCGGAGTCGCGGGCGGCGGTGAGGGCGTCCAGCGGGATCGCACCCTGGAAGGCCGGCGGCACCGGGTCGGCCACGAGGACCTCCGCCCGTTCGTCGTCGAACCCGTGGACCACCAGCAGGTGGTTGGTGTGCACGTCCCGGTACGCGGGCCGGAACGGCAGGTGGTAGTTGTCCGCGGCGACGGCGACGGCCCGGCCCGCGACCAGCTCGGCGCGCACCTCCTGCCAGCCCTGCTCGGCGTCCGCCGGAGAGTGCCAGCGCGAGCGGATCCCGTGGTAGGGCGCCAGGCCGCTGAACAGCGAGTCGGCGAACCCCGGCAGGTAGTACTCCTCGCGCCGCAGATCGCCCGGGTAGTGGAACCCCCAGGCGGCACCGAGGACCACCACCGGGTCCAGCCCGCGCTGGGCGATCAGCACCCCGGCGGTGGTGTGCAGGCAGTGGCCGAGTTCGTGGCGCCAGGGACGGACCCCGTCCAGTTCAACCCGCACGGCGCACCTCCGTGTCCGTCACCGCGGTGACGGCGAACACGTGCATGGCGGGGTTGTCCGGCAGGCGCAGTGCGACCAGCTCCCCCGGCACGGTCACCGGGATGCGCTGCTGCCAGATGACGGGCCGGTGCCCGTGCTGGGTGTGCCGGGGGTAGCGCAGGCCCTGCGCACGGAACGCCTCCGGTTCACCGAACCAGGCCTCCGTTTCGGGCCAGAAGTCCGACATCCGCAGCCATGCGGTGCGCGCCGCACCGTCGGCGTAGTGCAGCTCCACCTCGTCCTCGGTGCGCCGTTCGGCCGCGCCGAGGAGGTAGAACCAGTCGTAGTGGCCCGGCGGCAGGCTGATCAGCTGCCCGCGGCAGCGGATGTTGTCCCCCTTGCCGGTCGCTCGCGGCGGGAACTCGAATTCCACGCCGCCGACCGTCACCGAGGATCCCGGAGCGGGGAGGTCCTCGGTGGGGAAGGTGTTGCGCCAGATATTGAAGCCGTATTCGTCGCCGGCTTCCGGCTTTCCGATACCGAGATTGTCACAGACAGCCGACACGTCTATGACGGTGCTTATTATTTGGGGATGCACGTGAACCTCATAAGTTCCGTTCCGGGAAAACTGGCCGAATCGGTGTCCCGGGTCATCAGGGACGCCTATGCGGCGGGCGATCTCGTGCCCGGTCTGCCGACCGCCGACGGGGCCCGGTCCCACACCGGCGAACTCCTGGACGACGTCGCCGCCGGACAACTGCTCTGGGTGGCCGAGGTTTCGGGCCGGGTGGTGGGCACCGTGCGGGCCGTGCGCAGCTCCCCGCGCGTCTGGGAGGTGCGGCGCCTGGCCGTCTCCCCGTCGTGCCGGCGCACCGGGGCGGCACGCGTGCTGCTGCGGCGTCTGGAGGCCGAGGCACGGGCGTGCGGCGTGTCCCGGGTGGCACTCGACGCGGTGGTGGAGCGGGGCAATCCGGCGTTCTACGCCCGCGTCGGATACCGCACCGTGCGGCACTTCCCGGCCGGCGACAAACCGCTGTCCGAGGTGCGGATGGAGCGGGAGCTGCGCGCGGAGCCGACGCCGGTCGCGCACGACACCGCTCCGGCCGGTCCCGGTCTGCTGGTCGAGTGGCGGGCGGCACCCGGGGGGACCGTCTGCCGCCCCCGGCTCCTGTCGGGCCACGAAGCCCCGGTCTCCGGCACCACCGGCTCGCTGGGAGCCGACTTCTGGCCGTCCGCCGGCGCCGCACCCCTGCGCCTCGTGCACAGCACCCTGGTGGGCGAGGGCGAGCCGGCCGGCAGCGGCGAGGTGTTCTTCGACCGGCCCGCGTCCCGCATCGCCGCCTTCCGCACACCGCGGCAGGCCCACCCCGAGCTGCTGGCCTGGTGGCGCAGTCCGGCCGTGCGCCACCAGGCCGAGGCCGGAAGGTGACGGGATCACCCCTGCCGCCGGGCGATGTCGCGAGCCGCCTCCGCGATCCGCTCCGGACTCACTCCGGCGTGCTCCAGCAGGCTCCGCTCGTCGGCGACGAAGTCGAGGTAGCCGTCCGGCACCCCGATGCGACGCACGGGGCACGGATGGTCCTCCGCGACCGCCTCGCACACGGCGGCTCCCAGCCCGCCGACCCGCACGTGGTCCTCCACCGTGACCAGGCCCCCGGTCTCCCGGGCCGCGCGCCCCAGTGCCGCCGTGTCGAGCGGCTTGATCGTGTGCATGTTCAACACACGGGCACTGAGGCCCTGTCGGGCCAGCAGGTCGGCGGCTTCCAGGGCCATCACCACGGGGTAGGGGCCGGCGGCGACCAGAGTGACGTCGTCGCCCTCCCGCAGCAGGCGTGCCTCGCCGACCCTGAACTCGTACGGCCCCGTGTTGACCAGGGGGGTGCGCGCCCGGCCGAGCCGGAGGAACAGCGGGCCCGGCAGATCGGCCGTGGCCCGCACGGCGGCCTCGGTCTCGGCCGCGTCGCACGGAACGACGACGGTCATGTGTGGCAACGGCCGTATCAGCGCGATGTCCTCGAGGGCGTGATGCGTGGGGCCGTAGTGTCCGGCGGACACCCCCGCGTGCGTCACGACGATGCGGACCGGCAGGTTGTTGCCGGCGACGTCGATCTTCACCTGCTCGGCCGCCCTGCTCGCGGCGAAGCTGGAGATGGTGTTGGCGTAGGGAAGCAGCCCGGAATGGGCCAGGCCCGCGGACACACTCATCAGGTTCGCCTCGGCGATGCCCACGTTGACGTACTGGTCGGGCAGTTCCTGTCCGAATCCGTCCTCCAGACCGCCCATGTCGGAGTCGACGCAGAAGATCCGCGGATCGAGACGGGCCAGGTCGAGCAGGGTGCGGCGGTAGACCTCCCTGCTGGGCACGGCATAGCGCTCGGCCCAGTCCGGCAGGGCCGCCGCGGGGACATCGGTGATCACTTCGCTCATGACTGCCTGCCTGCCCTCAGTCCCGCCCTCGCTCGCTGGTACAGCCGCGGTGTGAGCTGGACGGAGTGGCTCTTCTTCTTTCCTTCGAACAGGGCGACACCGCGCCCCTTGACCGTGCGGGCGATGACCACGGTCGGACGGTCCGGCACCGCGGGCAGAGTGGCGAACACCGCGCGCAGCGCCACGTGGTCGTGACCGTCCACCTCGACGGCGTGCCAGCCGAAGCTGCGCCATCGCTCGGCCAGCGGCTCCAGCGCGACGCAGTCCTCGGTGTCCCCGGTGATCTGCAGACCGTTGCGGTCCACCACCGCGACCAGGTTGTCCAGCCGGTACTGGGCGGCCAGCATCGCTGCCTCCCACACGGAACCTTCCTGCAGTTCACCGTCGCCGAGCAGCACGAAGGCGCGGCTGTCGCGCCCGAGCCGGCGCATCGCCAGCGCGACACCGGCGCCCAGCGAAAGCCCGTGGCCGAGCGACCCGGTGGGGAACTCCACCCCCGGCAGCCTGCCCAGGGGGTGGCCCGCCAGGCGGCTGCCGTGCTGGGTGTACGTCTCCAGTTCCTCGGGCTCGATGACGCCGGTCTCGGCCAGCACCGCGTACAGCGCGGGCGCGGCGTGTCCCTTGCTGAGCACGAACCGGTCGCGTCCGGGCCAGTCGGGCTCGTCGGGCCGCAGCCGCAGCACCTCCGTGTACAGGTGCACCAGGACGTCGGTGCAGGACAGGCTGCCGCCGATGTGCGCACCGTGCTCGGACGCGCCCATGCGCAGCACGTGCTCCCGCACCCGGTAGGCACGGTCGGCCAGTGCCTGGTCGGACGCGACGGCGGTCCGCTCCGTTCCGGCGCTCATCGGGCCGCTCCGCTCATCACCCGGTGCCACGGCGGCCGGTGGTCCATCGCGGCCGCCGCAGGGGCCAGTTCGTCCAGTCGGTCCCACACCTTCTCGAAGGCACGCACGACGAGATCGAGCACCGGCTCGCAGCGCGGGTTCAGATGCCAGCGCTGCAGGGTGACCGAGTCGTCGATCACCGCCAGGCTGACCTCGTAGGAGGTGATCGGTACCCCCAGGTCACGGAAGGCGGGCTGCCCCGGCAGCGGCACCACCTGGTAGGGCTGCACCGGAACGCCCTCGGCACGCAGCGCCCGCTGCACCGTCGCCCGGAACGCGCCGGCCGTCAGCACGGGGAAGCCCGCGGCGACCGGATCGAAGCGCAGCCGCAGGATGTGCCACGCGTGCGTGCGGTCCTCCGGACAGGTCGGCACCGTCACCCCGGGCAGTTCGCCGAGTCTGCCGAGAAAGCGCCGTACCACCCGGTCGCGGGCGGCCGAGTCGACGTCCAGGCGGCTCAGCTGGCACCGGGTGAAGGCGGCCTGCACCGCACTCATCTTCTCGTTGCCGGCCGGCAGCCGTGAGATGTAGTCGCGTTCCCTGCCGGACCGCAGGTCCTCGCCGAACTGGCGATACAGCACCACCCGTTCGTGCAGTTCCTCGTCGTCGGTGGTCACCAGGCCGCCCTCGCCGCAGGTCGGCAGGTTCTTCACGACGTTCAGGCTCACGGCGTTGATGTCGCCGATCGAGCCGGTCCGCCGCCCGCGGTAGGCGGCGCCCTGGGCCTGGGCCGCATCCTCGATCAGGTGCAGGCCGTGTCGCTCGGCCAGCGCGCGCAGCGCGGCCATGTCACAGGGCAGCCCGTGCAGATGTACCGCGATGACGGCCCTGGTCCGGCCGGTCACCGCCTTCTCCGCCGCGATCGGGTCCATGGTGTACGTGACCGGGTCGATGTCGACGAACACCGGTACGAGGCGACGCTGGATGACCGGCACCGCGGTGCCGATGAACGTCAGGGCGGGTACCAGGACTTCGGAACCCGGCTCGATGTCCAGTGCCGCCAGGGACAGTTCGAGCGCCGCGGTGCCGTTGGCGACCGCGGCACAGTGGGCGGTGCCGACGTACCGCGCCCATTCCTGCTGCAGTGCACTGACCTCGCCGCGGCCGGCGTCGTTGGAGGTGAACAGGCCCCGGTCCAGGACCCCGCGCAGCGCTTCGTGCTCCCGGTCCGTCACCACGGGCCAGCCGACCAGTTCCTTGGTCACGTCCTGTTTGCGGACCACGCGGCTGCCGCCGAACATGGCCAGCTTGACGGCGTCGGTCATGCCCTCGCCCTCGCTTTCCCAGTGCTGTGCCGCGAGACGACCGCGGCCATCGTGCGGACGGTGAGGGCCGGGGCGACCGGGAGCCGTACGGCCCGAAGTGCCTGTCGGCGCGGTATCGGCAGCCAGACCCGGGTGGGTCCGGCCGGCGGCAGCACGAAGTGCTCGGGGTCGACGCCGTGCTCGTAGTGCAGCCACGCCGTTTCGTCGGTGTCCGCCTCCGCCGGGGCGCTCATCTCGATGCACAGCCAGTCGTAGCGCCCCTCGGGCACCTCGACGAGCTGCCCGGCACAGGGCAGCGGCCCCTCGATCGGGACCGGTACGAACCGGTTCACCGGCCGCCCCACAACTTCAGCTGGCCCAGGACGTAGTCGACGTAGGCGCCGACCAGGTCCACGTCGAGCACCTCGATGGCACCGTGGAACTCCGGCGTGTGGTTGACCTCGTTGACGTAGTACCGGCCGTCGCGGTCCTCGATCACATCCACTCCGAGGACGCCCTCGCCGATCGCGTTGGCCGTGTCCTGCAGCAGCTTGACCAGCTCGTCGGTGAGGGGACAGACCTCAGCCCGGCCTCCGCGCGCGGTGTTGGTGCGCCAGTGGTCGTGCCGCACCTTGTAGATCGCGCCGATGACTTCGCCGCCGAACACGTAGGCCTTGATGTCCCGGTCGGGCTTGTCGACGTACTGCTGGACGAAGGTGATCTGGTGCTGCGGCCCGGACAGCGCGGCCCGGTGCTCCAGCAGCGCCTCGGCCTGCTCGTGATCGTGCATCCGTGCGGCCAGCCGGCCCCAGGACCCGGTGAGCGGCTTGACCACCGCCGGGTATCCGAAGTCGTCCAGCTCGTCGAGCACGGCGTCCGGTGTCAGTCCCGCCAGGGCGCGGATCGTGGGCAGCCCGCCGTCGCGCAGTGCCAGCGTGGTGAGCAGCTTGTCACCGCACAGACCGATGATCTGCGAGCTGTTGACGACCGGGACTCCGGCGTGCTCGAGGAGCCGGCCGGCGTAGAGGTTCCTGGTGTGGGAGATCTCCCTGCTGAGCGCTCCCCCGTACGGCAGCCGCAGCGGCTCCCCGTTGTCCAGGCGCACCACGAACTTCCGTACATCGATCTGGTCGAAGTCGATGTCCCGCTTGCGCAGCTCAGCGAGGAGCAGCCGCTCCTCCAGCCGCACTCTCGACGTGAGGACGGCCAGCTTCTTGGCTTCTGCGGTCACGATCTGACGCTCCCTTTCCCGTCTGCGCGGCGTCCTGGTGAGCCGGAGCAGAGCGCAGCGAATCGACGAGTCGTGGCAGCGCATCGGTCAGCACATCGATGGCAGCCAGGTACTCGGGTATCTCGATGTGTTCGTCGTCGCTGTGACAGAGCCGGGAGTTGCCGGGCCCGTAGGCGGCCGTCGGCACCGGCCAGTACTGCGCGACCACGTTCCAGTCGGAGGTGCCGAGCTTGAGCTTGGGCACGGGGCGTGCGCCCCTGCGGGACAGGGCCGCGCCCAGGGCCCGCACCACGGGGTTCGTACGGGAGGCACGCACGGCCGGCACCTCCTCGATCACGGTGACCCGGCTGCCGGGCACGGCCGCGAGCCAGGACGTCAGGGCGGGGGCGTCGAAGCCGAGCGGGGTCCGGCAGGAGATGTCGAGCGCGGCCCGCTCCAGGTCCGCGGTCATCCCCACGAGGGTGGGCAGGGCGCGTTCGAACAGCGGTGCGTCCTCGTGGTCCGGGGCGAGTTCCGCGCGCAGCATCTGCCAGAAGGCGAACGCCGCCTCGGCCGCGGTCGGCTGGTCGGAGCTGGTGTGGGCCGGCGGCTGGGTGAACTCCATCCGGAACCGGAAGACGCCCTTGTAGCCGATCCCGATGGAGTGCACGCCGCTGGGTTCGCCGATGATGAGGGCGTCGGGGGCGCTGCGGTGCAGGAGATGTCGGGCACCGTGCGAGGTGGCCTCCTCCCCGACCGCGCCGATCACGACCAGGCGTCCCTGGATCCGGTCCGCCAGCCGGGCCGCGGCACAGATCATCGTGGCCAGGGAGCCCTTGGCGTCGACCGAGCCCCGCCCGGTGAGCACGTCGTCGTCCAGTCGCACCGGCAGGGTGCCGGGGACCGTGTCGATGTGGCCGAGCATCAGGATCTCGGGTCCGTCCGGATCGCCGACCTCACCGTGCACGTTGCCGACCGCGTCGACGTGTGTGTCGAAGCCGGCCGCCGCCATCCGCTCGGTCAGCAGACCGGCCAGCTCCGCCTCCTGCCCCGAGAAGGACGGGACGGCCACCATGGCGCGCAGCAGCTCGATCTCGTCCGCGCCGGCCGGCCGGGTCATGCGTCGCTGCCGAAGGGGTTGATGTCGACCAGCAGCATGTCCCGGATTCCCGTCTCGCCCACCGCCTCGGTCGGGGAGACCTCGTGGGTGACGAGCCGGTCGTCGACGAAGATCGAGTCCATGGGTTCGGTCAGGGTCAGCCGCACCGCCTCACCGCTGTCCGGGTACACCGTCGACTCGCCGCCGACACAACCGTCCCGGCGGATCAGGTGCATGCCGATGTAGTTGTGCCCGTCCCGGTGCCGGCCCTCAGGTGTCGGCAGGCCGTGTTCACCGGCGTGGGCCACCATACGGATCTGGTGGATTCCCACTTCCCAGCTCCGTTGCCCCGTGATGCTGCGCGCCAGGTCGGTGTCGAAGCCCACCAGGGCGGTCATCGCCGGGTGCAGCAGGGCCTCTTCCGCGGCCGGTGCGAACTCCCGGTCCGCGCCTTTCCAGAGCGGGATCCCGTCCTGCCGGAAGGTCTTGTGGGGCAGGATCTCGAACTCGGTTCCGCCATCGCCGATCTCGACACGCAGCCGGCCGTATCGGCGGTGGCGGTACCGTCCGCCGTCGTGCAGGGTCGTGTCGAGCGGAAGGTCGGACCAGAACCGGGCGAACGCGATGAACTCGTTCTCCGGCAGCAGCGGGCGCAGCTGTGCGCCCGGCAGGATCGCGAAGCCTTCCTGGACCGTTTCCTCCGCGAGTCCCTTCATCCGTTCCTCCATGAAGTCGCTCGCGGCCGCGCCGAAGGCCCCCATACATCCCTCCGCTGGATCGAAACCTGTTGTGATGCCGGGCCCGTTGTGGGTCGTGACGGCCACCAGAGTCTGCGACCACCCTGTCATCGCCGGGGCCGCGGGACCTGTCGGTCATTACCCTGACTGTCACCCGGGACGGGAGCAGCAGTGGTGTGCGGTCGCCGCAAAACCCCTGGGTACGGGCATGACTGTGGCGGATGCCGGCGCAGGGTGCCGGCATCCGCCACAGACCCTGTTCAGCGGACGGCGGCCTTCCGTCGAGGCCGCGCGATCACCGAGGAACGGCCGACCATGCTCGCGATCTCGGCGCGCGACGAGACGTTGAGCTTGGTGAAGATCCTGCCGAGGTGGGTCTCCACGGTCTTGTGACTGACGTCGAGCTGACGGGCGATCTGCCGGTTGGTCCGGCCCTGACTGACCAGACGTGCGATCTCGAACTCCCGCTGGCTGAGCATGTACTGCTCGGCCTGAGGCTCTGCCGTCGCGGCGGAGGCGGCCTGCAACTCGGCCCGCAGTTCCCGCACCCGTGGAGCGAGGTCGCGCGCTCCGCAGCCGGTGACCGCCGCCTCCGCGGCATCGAGATGCTTCTCGGCCCCGGCGGGAGCGCCGAGGGCCAGCAGCGCCTGGGACGCCAGCAGGTGTCCTGTCCCGGCCTCCATCACCTGCTCGTTCGCCGTGCCTGCGTCGATGGCCTCCAGGGCGTGGGCGAGGGCCTCGGCCGGGTCGTCGGCCACCCGGGCCCGAGCCGTCGCGACCGGCCCGGCCCCGCCCGGAAGTCCCAGCGTCTCGGCCGCGGCCTGGAGCCGGTCCACCCAGGTGCGGGCTTCGGCCCTGTGGCCCAGGGCGAGTTCCGAGCGGCCCATCAGGTCGTAGGCGCGGGGGTGGTCCCACAACGGGAGTTCGGGCAGCGCGGGGCCGCCCCCGGCGTCCAGGACGGCTGCCAGGCAGCAGGCGGGATCGTCGTTCGCGAGCAGTGCGGCGGCCTGTGCCAGCCGGGCCTGGCGCCAGGTGGGGCTGTCCGGGGTGACCGCTTCGCACGCGGCGCGGCTGTCGGCGAGGGAGTTCAGAACGGCCCCCTCGGCCAGTGCCGTCTGCGCGCGCAGGGTCAGTGCCATCGCGAGCAGGTCCTCGCAGCCCGGGCTCTGAGCCAGCCGTATCGCCTGCTCGGCATGGCTCCGGGCACTCTCGAGGTGCCGTTGCCGCAGGTGGACGGAGCCGAGCCCGACGAGCAACGGGATCGTCGACTGCCACTGGCCGTAGGCCTTGCTGAGGGCGAGGCCACGGCTGAAGTGCCGCGCGGCCTGTGCACGGCGTTCGAGATGGAGTTCGGCGAAGCCGAGGTGCCACACCGCGTCGAGTTCGTGGGCCAGCTGGTCGTCGGTCTGGCGGTCGATCAGCTGTGCCGCCTCGCTGGCGCTGCGCCCGGCGGTCACCGAAGCGCCCTTGGCGAGGGCGGCCGTGGCGTGGATGGCGAGGGCGAGCGACTGCAGCATCTGGTCGCCGCTGCCGACGGCTCCGAGCAGGGCGTCTTCGGACCACTCCCATCGCGTGTCCCAGACGGTGGTGGCCGCCAGGGCCAGCCGCAGCCTTGTGGAGCCCACCGTGGAGTCGCTGTGGGTCAGTGCCCGGTGCAGCACGGCGCGCGCCTCGGTGTACCGGCCGGCGTACTGGGCGAGGACGGCGTGGCACTCGACCGCCATGGCCGCGTCGGCGCTGACGTCCGCCTTGCCCTCGGCGAGCATGTCGCGCCGGCTCAGCGCCTCCCAGCCGTCGCTGAGGCGTCCGGTCAGCACGGCGCCGCGGGCCAGCGCGGTGAGCAGTTCGCGTCGTCGCTCACGGTGCTCGGAACCGTCGCCGGTGAGCCGCAACGCCGTGCGGTACCAGGCGGCGGCGGTGTCCGGGTCGCTCAGCTCGATGGCACGGGCCGCGGCGATCAGTACCGCGCCCCGTTCCGGCCCCTCGCCGCCGACCCGTTCCACGTGCTCGGCGATGCGGACAGCCGGCTGGTTCCGGCTGCGCAGTGCGTCGATGGCCCGGGCGTGCGCACCGAGCCGCCAGCCGTCCGGCGCGGTGCGGTAGACGACGCCGCGGACGACGGGGTGGCGGAAGCCGAACCGGGCGGGCACCATGGCCGCCTGGATCAGGTCCCGTGCCAGGAGTTCGTCGAGGGCGACCAGTACGGTCGGGTGGTCCAGCTCCGCGACCGCCGAGGCCACTTCGAGTTCGAACGTGTCACCCACGACCGCCGCCGACTGGGCCACGAGCCGGGCCGTGTCGGAGAGCCGGTCCAGGTCCATCAGCATGGGGGCGGCGAGCTCGACGGGGATCTCCGCGTCGGTCCTGAGCAGGGACTCGCCACGGCAGCCCGGTCCTTGGCAGAGCGACATCAGGAGTTGCAGACAGCGTGGATTGCCGCCGCTCTCCTGATGCAGCGTCATCTGGTGTCGGCCGCAGAGGCGTTCCGGGAACAGCTCCTCGACGGCTTCGCTGCCGAGCCCGGCGAGCGGGAGTTCCTCGATGTCCCACTGCGACCGCGCGGCACCGAGCGCGGCGAGCAGCCGGTTCGCGATTCCCCGGGGCCGGTACGCCAGCACGACGGTGAGGTCTGTTCGTGGCGGATGACGGAGCAGTTGCTCCAGGGCGATGTTGATCTGATGCGTCGCGTCGTGCAGGTCGTCGACCAGCAGCACCAGCCCGCCGGGCCCCGCGAGTTCGTGCAGCGGCGGGAGCGAGGTGAGGTGGTCGAATGGACCGTGCTGACGCTCCGCGGCGGTGCTGGCCACCACGGTGACGTCCGGAATCTCCGTCGCGAGGTCCAGGAATTCCGTCAGCAGCCGCGTCTTCCCCACACCTGCTTCCCCCGGAATCCTGATGAGTCCGGGCCGGCCGTGCCGATTATGGAGGGCTTTCGCAAGAGTGGTCAGCTCTCGCTGCCGCCCGGTGAAACATGTGCCGTTCATTGTGCCGGACAATGCCGATCCCCCGTTGCCAATAATTGCTTCGGTTTCCCTCTTCTGGTCATGAGGTTGTCGAACCGCGCACAAATGGCCGGCCAGGTGTCTTTGAAGAACAACGGGCGGCATCGGTCTCCCCGTACACGGGAGACGGCGGTTCATCCTTGGAACGAGCAAGAAAACACGGGACCCGAGCCGCGGCCCGCCGCGGGGCCGCGGCTCAATCCCCTGGCCATTTCCCTGAACGGAAACGGCGAAGCGAAATCCGTACCGATTCCCTACTCGGCCATGGCGTTGCGGAGACTCAGCGGGCGCATGTCGGTCCACACCTCTTCGACGTGGGCCAGGCACTCCTGTTTCGTGCCCGTCACGCCGACCTCCCGCCAGCCGTCCGGCAGTTCACGACCCGCCGGCCAGATGGAGTACTGCTCCTCGTCGTTGACCACCACGGTGTACGTGATCTCGTTGCCCGTCTCTGCCACGACTTCTCCCCGTTTTGGCGATTGATCCATCCGCGCAATGCGACGGTTCTGCACCAGGTGAGCGATCCACCTGTGCGCACATCACATTCAGGTCAGCACATGGGGGCCACAGTAATGACTCCCAAAAGGATGTGCCATTACTTTCCCAGGAGGATATGTGTCGCCTTTCAGCCACGCATCGACCGATGCGAAAGTGAACCGAGCGGAACACGAACCCGGGGGCACACACCACCCAGTCACCTCACGCAACGTTCCCCAGAGCTGGTCAGGCCCCGCCGGTGACGCCGTCTTAGATCCTGAGATAGCGAGCACCCGTTGTCAACATCAAGGACGGAAGAGCTAGTTCAGGCCAATCTCGCGGCAATGGCCCCTGCTGTGAGGCAGGATCACCCCTTGTGGGGACTACGAGGACATCGGGGGCAGTGCGGCACGTTCGGATTCGGCCAGGAGGATACAGAACTCGTTGCCCTCCGGGTCGGCGAGCACGACCCACCCCCAGCCGTTGGGCTTCCGGTGGTCGGCGACCAGGGAGGCGCCCAGCGCCAGCAGCCGCTCGACCTCGGCGTCCCGCGAGTTGTCGGGACGCAGGCACAGATGGAGGCGGTTCTTCCCCGCCTTCGACTCCGGTACCTCGTTGAAGTGCAGGGCCAGACCGCCGGGCAGCATGATCTCCGTCTCGTCGCTGCCCGGTTCGTCCTCGGGATCGAGTGGACGCCCGGTCACCTCGCTCCAGAAGCGGGCCAGTCGGTATGCGTTCGCACAGTCCACTGTCATGTTCGTCACCGTTGAAACCATGCGGGTGATCCTCTCCGAGCGAAGGGGCGGACGCCACCGGAAGTGCCGAAGCGGCGTGATGTCGCAGGCCGGCTCACGGACTTCGCGGGAAAGCGGCGGTCAGGGTGCGAGACCGAGGATCTCGTGCCCGGCGTCCCGCAGGGCGGCACACGCCTCGTGCCGGAGCGACCTCGGCACCAGCACCATGTCCGCATGGTAGGTGGAGGCCACGAAGACCGGCACGGCCGCGCCGGCCAGGGGGCTCACCACGGCGGCCAGCAGCCCCGGTACATCCAGTCCGTGTCCGGCATCGGCGTCGTACAGGCCGATCCACCGTTCGGCCTCCGGCGTGCCCGGGCCCGCCTCCCCGATCACGGTGAGGCCCTCCGGCGCCTGCACCATGGCATGCCATGACTCGTCCCCGGGCTCCCGGCGATCTGCGCGGTGTTCCAGAGCAAAGACCGGCTCCAGGATTCTCAGGCGGAGCACGCACCCGGCACTCGGTGTGGCGTCCGGCCGCCCGATGCCGTTCCGCGGGTGGCTGTCGAGGTCGAGCACGACGGCCGTCGTGTCCGGCGACGGCACGAATCCGAGCCGCTCATGGAGCTTCGCGGTGGCGCCGGCGGCTGCGTCGCACCAGACCACGTGACGGCCGTGCGCCCGGACCGCGGCGAAGAACCTCTCGTACAGCACGGTCGCCACGCCCCGCCGGCGCACCTGGGGGGCCACGGCGGCGTGGTGGACGTATGCAGCGCGCCGGTCGCTCTGCGAGAGGGAGCCGATCAGGAACCCCGCGAGTTCGCCGTCGGCGTTCTCGGCCGCAAAGCCGGTCGCCAGGAAGTCCTCGAAGAGGAACCTCGGCAGCGGTACCTCAGCACGTGCGTCGTGCGGCCCGACGCGCCAGGCATCGAGCGCGGAGAACACCTGTGGGTAGTCCTCGGCACGGGCGGGGCGGATGGTCAGATCCGCGGGGGTCTCTCTGGTCACCAGCCGAATATGGCGGTACGCGGGGGCGCTCCGACAGTCGGGAACTTCCCCGGCGGAGCCGACCCGCTGGAGTCGCCCGCGGTGCGCCTTCCTGCGGCGCGTCAGGGAAGTGCGACCTCGCCCGCGTGGACGGCACGCAGGGCGCGCTCGACAGTCTCCTCGTTCTCGCCGACCGGAGCCACGTAGCCGATGACGTCGCGCGCGGCGTCCTCCCCGAACATCCGGGTGAGCACCCACGTGGCGAGATACTGGGACGCCAGGCAGCCGCCCGCCGTGGCGATGTTCCCCTCGGCGCGGAACGGCGCGTCCAGCACGGTGACGTCGAGGGCTTCGACAAAGGGCCGGCTCCTCATGTCCGTGCACGCCGGCATGCCGTCCAGCAGCCCGAGCCGGGCGAGCACCAGCGCGCCGGAGCACTGCGCACCGATCAGCTGTCGCGACGGGTCGAGGGGCAGCCTGGAGATCAGCCGGTCGTCGGCGACCACGTCCCGCGTCTTCACCCCGCTGCCGATGACCACGACGTCGGCTTCGGTCACGAACTCCATGGGGCGCTGCCCGGTCACCTAGACGCCGTTCATCGACGTGACCACCGGCGCCGACGTCGTGATGAAGGCTTCCAGGCCGTCCTTACGGCACCGGTTGATCAGCGCGGACGCGATGAAGCTGTCCAGCTCGTCGAACCCGTCGAAGGTGACCACGGCTACCTGCATCACAACTCCCTCGAGTCGGCGTGAGATCTCCCGTCTCCCTGGCGCGCCGCTCCCGGGCGAGGGCCGAAGAGCGGCTGGTGGCATGCCGACGGACGGATGGCACGGTAGGAAGCCATCATGAACGATCTGCTCACCGAGGTCATCGAGGCCCATGGCGGGATCGGACGCTGGCAGGAGCTGACCCGGGCGCAAGCCACCCTCGTCAGTGGTGGCGACCTGTTCGCCGTCAAGGGCCTGCCGCAGGATGCCACGCCCCGCACGATGACCGTCCGGCTGCACGAGGAACACGCCTCGGTACAGCCCTTCGGCGCACCCGACCAGAAGACCGACTTCACGCCCGGACGCGTGCGCATCGAAAAGCTCGACGGGCACGTGGTGGCCGAACGCAAGGACCCTCGGACGTCGTTCTCCGGGCACACGCTGGAGACACCCTGGGACCCGCTGGACCGCGCCTATTTCAACGGCTATGCGTTGTGGACCTACCTCACCACGCCCTTCCTGCTGGCCATGCCCGGCTTCACGGTCACCGACATCGAGCCGTGGGGGGAGGGAGACGAGGTCTGGCCGGGTCTGCGCGCCGCCTTCCCGCTCCGGATCGCCAGCCACAGCGCCCACCAGGACTTCTACTTCGGTCCCGACCGGCTCCTGCGGCGCCACGACTACCACGTCGACGTGGCCGGCGGATTCGCCACCGCACAGTACGTCCACGACTACACGGAGGCGGACGGCATCCTGCTGCCCACCAGACGCCGGGCCTACCGCCGCGACACCGACGGTCGCCCGCTCATGGACCAGGTCATGGTTTCCATCGACCTCAGCCACGTCCGCTTCAGCTGACAGCGAGTGGCAGCCGCGCCGGGGCCGGCAGACGATGAGAGGGCTGCTCCCGCGCCGTGCCGCCAAGGAGGCCCGGACATGCGCTGGTGGTCGTCGCTGATCACGATCGGCCGGGACGGGCTACGCATCCAGCGGGCCTTCGCCGCCCCGCCGGCGATCGCACGGGCCGTACTGGCCGTGCTGCTCGCCACGGTCCTCGGCCGGCTGCTGGACGACCCGGTCGCCGGGTCCATGGCCGGCGTCGGTGCGTTCATCTGCGGTATCGGCACCCTGCTGAGCCCGCTGCGCCACCCTGTGGTGAACGCGCTCGGGATGGCCGCGGCCTTCGGCACGATGGCGGTGCTGGGGGCCCTGGTGCACGGCACCACCTGGTTGTTCCTGCTGCTGCTCGCGGTTTCGGCGTTCGCCGCTGGGCTGTGGTGGACGCTGGGCGTCGCGCCCGGCATCCGGGGTTGCCTCGCGGTCATCGGGCTGATGATCACAGCTGATCTCGCGCCCGACGTGCACGGCGGGCTGGTGATGGCGGGGTGGATCGCGGTCGGGACCGGACTCGTCGTGGTGGTGCAGCTGCTCCCGCCGTACGGTCCGCGGTTCGCCGCCCAGCGCCGTGCCCTGGCGGCCCTGTACCAGTCGCTCGCCGAGGCCTCGCTCGCGGCCGGCTCCCCCGCCTTGGGCCGGTCCGCTCCGTTCACGGCGGCCCGGCAGGCACTGGAGCTGCTGCCGCAGTTCAGCCGGCCGGCGGCGGCAGCCATGTTCGGGCTGCTGGGAGAGGCGGAGCGCGTCCGCCGCGCGCTGCAGACCGTGCGGACGACGGCACCCGCCACGGCAGCAGCTGGCGGCCAGGAGTCACTGGCCGCCGCACAGGTGCTGGGCGACATCTCGCGTACGGTCGCCGCCGGCCGCCTGCACCGCACCCCCGAGGAGGTCTGGAACCTCCTGGAGTCGTGGGCGGCCGCCTCGCCCGTGCGCAGCCCGCGCGACCTGGCCGCGCGGCTGCGGCTGGCCGAGCAGTTGGCCGGGCGCTCGACCGAGGACCGCGTCGGCGATGTACTGGAACCCCACACCGAGGTCCCGGGGCCCGCGGCGTGGGCGCGCGCCGCCGACACGGTGGTCGGCGCCGCGCTCGCCGTTCTCGTCTTCCTGGTCTGGCCGACCTGGTCCACCCGTCGGCTGCCGGGCCTTCTCGCGGAGTGGCTGCGGGTGCAGGACCGGCTGCTCCCCGAGCTGCTGACCGGCTACGCCGACGTCGGGGCGACCGACCTGGGAGCCATCGACGAGCTGCGAGCGCGGTCACGCCAGGTCAGGGAGCACCTGGAGGCCGCGGTGGAACAGTCGCACGCCGAGCCGGCCGAGCACCGCGGCCCCTGGTCGAGTGCGCAGCTGGAGCAGATCAGGACCCAGGTGTCCACGGTCGCCGGACGTGCCACCCTGCTGCGTGAACACCTGCCGCAAGCCCCGCAGGACACCGTGCCGGAGCTGACCGAACTGGCCGATCCGCTGCACGAACACCTCGCCGCCCTGGCCCGCGCCGCCTCCGGAGCGGAGACCGTGGCCCCGGGAGCACTGCGATCGGTGTTCGACTCCTTCACCGCCCGCTCCGGCCTGCTGGCCGAGACGTACGACGGCTCCGGCAACGCCGCGACCAGCCGCGCCGTCGCCCTCAGCACCGCGACCGTCGACGCCGTCGAGGCCCTCACCGTCACCATCGCCTCCCGCCACCGCCACCGTCGCCACGCGGCAGCCTGAAGCTCCGCAGAGTCGCCGTCCGCCCCGAGCGTGGGGGGATGGCCGTCCCCTGCGCTCACCAGCGGATGATGTGGTCCGGCGGATACGGAGTGGTCAGCGTGACGGGTGGGCCTCCGCCCCCTGCTGCCATCGGTTGCGCGTAGAGGTACGGAACCGGACTCGGTGAGGTGGGAGGGAAGCCTGGCATGGCGGCGTCGAGATGGGCATCCAGGCTCAGCGCGGCACTGACGAGGGCGAGATGGGTCAGCGCTTGGGGGAAGTTGCCGAGTTGCTCGCCGGTGAGCCCGATCTCCTCGGAGTACAGACCGAGATGATTGGCGTAGGTCAGCATCTTCTCGAAGACGAGTCGCCCTTCACGCAGATGTCCGGCGCGAGCGAGAGCTTCGACGTACCAGAACGTACAGGCCGAGAAGGTGCCTTCGGAACCGAGCAGCCCGTCCGGCGAGGCAGCGGGGTCGTACCGGTATACGAGGCCGTCGGACACGAGGTCCTTCCTGATCGCGTCCAGGGTCGAGAGCCACCGCGGATCCTGCGGGGGGATGAACCCCACCGCGGGCATCCGAAGCAGCGCGGAGTCCAGGACGTCGCTGCCCAGGTACTGCGTGAACGCGGCACGCCCCGGACTCCAACCTCGCCGCTGGATCTGCCAGTAGATGGCATCGCGTTCCTTCGTCCAGCGCTGCATCTCGGCGGGGCGGCCGTTCCGGGTGGCCATGCGGATGGCCCGGTCCAACGCGGTCCAGCTCATGAGCCGTCCATAGGTGAAGTCCTTGTCACCGCCCCGCGTTTCCCAGATACCGGCTTCGGGACCGTCCCAGTTCTCGCACACCCAGTCCACCGTGTTGATCAGCGCCTGCCAGATGCGGCAGGTGGCCGGCAGCCCTCGCTGGTCGGCGAAATGAAGGCACTCCAGTGCCGATCCGTAGATGTCGAGCTGCAACTGGTCAGCGGCACCGTTGCCGACCCGCACCGGAGCGGAGGACCGGTAGCCTTCCCAGTGTCCCAGGGTCTCCTCCGCCAGGTCGGAGGAGCCGTCGACGCGGTACATGACCTTCAGTGGGTGCTCGCCCGGACCGGTGTATTCCTGAACGCGGTCGCCCAGCCACTCCGTGAACGCCACGGCTTCCTCGGTGAATCCCAGTCCGAGCAGCGCGTGCAGGGACAAGGAGGCATCGCGTACCCACGCGTAGCGGTAATCCCAGTTACGCTCGCCTCCGACCTGTTCCGGCAGACTGGTGGTCGGAGCCGCAACCATGGCTCCGGACGGGGCGTACGTCATGAGTTTGAGCGTCATGGCGGAGCGGTTGACCATCTCCCGCCACCGTCCGGTGTAGCGCGACCGCGCCAGCCAGTTGTGCCAGAAGGCGATGGTGTCTTCCAGGAGCCGCTCGCATTCCTCCGGCGAAACGATGTGCGGTGGACCGTCAGCGACCGTCTCCAGCACCAGTCCGCGGGTCATACCGGCTCGCAGCCCCACGGTCATGCACACGTCATCGGCGCGAATCCTCCGGTCACGCGCGCACTCGTCGTCGAGCGCGTCCACCACGTGTACGGCCACATCCGTGTCCCGGCCGACAAAACGCCAGCCACCCCTGTGGGAGGTGACCTCGTGCGGTTGCTGCGCGTAGTCGAACCGAGGGGCGATCTCGATGTCGAACGAGATCTCACCGCGTGTGCACCGCAACATACGGACCAGCCGGTGATTGCTCGTCGGACTGCGCGGCGAGGCAGGCGGCATGAAGTCCACGACCGATCCGACGCCTTGTTCGGTCATGAACCTGGTCAGCAGCACACAGGTGTCCGGGTAGTACAGCTGCTTCGTCGCGTACGTCCGTGCCTGGGGAGTGATCGTCCAGTGCCCGCCGTTCTCACCGTCGAGCAGTGCTCCGAAGACACTCGGCGAATCGAATCGCGGGCTGCAGAACCAGTCGATCGTTCCCTCGGTGGAGACCAGCGCGGCCGTCTGCAGGTCACCGATGAGTCCGTGGTCTTCGATCAGCGGGTGTTCTCTCATGGGGGCCTCTTCCCATTTCGCCTGGCGTCAGCGGTGACGTCGCTGCTACCGGCCATGCCGCTGGCGGACACACGATGCGCTCCCCCTTCCAGACTGCCCGGCGCGCCCGGGGTGCGCATCACTCCCGGAGGCGGACCACCAGCGCGCTACTGTCCGTGGCGGAGATGATGCGCGGGCACGTGCCGTCGGCAGCCCCGAGCCGGAAGGTCGATTGATCATGGGCACACACTTCGACGTCGTCGTCCTGGGCGCCGGGCCGCGCCGATACACGGCCGCTGTCCGATCGGCGCAGCTGGGCCTGCGCACGGCAGTCGTCTAGGAGCGCTACTGGGGCGGGGTCTGCCTCAACGTGGGCTGTATCCCCTCCAAGGCGCTGCTGCGCAACGCCGAGCTGGCGCACATCTTCACCCAGGAGGCCAAGACCTTCGGCATCGAGGTCGACGGCCAGGTCCGCTTCAACTACGCCGAGGCGTTCCGGCGCAGCCGGCGGGTCGCGGACGGCCGGGTCAGGGGTGTCCACTACCTGATGAAGTGTCCTCGTCGCCCGGTCACACCCTTGTTCCCGTCGGCAGCATCGCACGGGCGATGCCGGTGAGGTTGCCCTGCAGGACGAGGATCTCCCTGCGGTCGGAGCCGTCGAGACCGGCCGCGTAGACGTTGCCGGCCAGGTCGGTCACGTACATGCGGTCGTCGTCGGGGTCGAGGGTGAGGCCGATGCCTTCCATGAGGTGGGTCAGCAGGATCTCGGGCGTGCGCGGCCCGTCCGGCGGGTGCAGCGGCGCGCGGTTGACGGTGTTGCCTCGCGGCGGGTCTCCGCGGTCCGTCCAGTAGAGCATCTGCTGCAGGGGGTCGAGTTCCAGGTCGATCGGTTCCGGCAGTCCTTCGAACAGCACCTCGATGTCGCCGCGTTCGGCCGCGCTCTGTCCGGCGGGCAGGTCGATCCCGGCCCGCAGGATCTTCCCGAGGCCCGCGTCGCTGGGGCCCTTCTGGCTCCAGTAGAGGTGTCCGCCGACCGGGTCGACGGCGACTCCCACGCACCACCTGGTTTCGTCGCGGCGATCGTCCGCTCCCTGTCCGGCCTGCACGAGGGTCTCGACGTGCGAGCCGTCGAGGTCGCAGCGCATCACGCGCATGCCCTCGCGATCACCCCAGTACAGCTTCCGGCCGGCGGCCTCGAAGTGGAGCTGTTTCGGTGTGTGCGTGACACCGCTCGGGACGATCGTCGTCCGGTTGCCTCCGTCCAGGTCCACGCGCTCGATCGAGCCGTCGTTCTCCGGTGGAACCCCCATGTTCGTCCAGTAGACATGACCGGCCGCTGCATCGACGGCGACCCCGTCGGGGATCCTGCACCCGGTGACCAGGACTTTCTTGTCCGAGCCGTCGGGGTTCACCGAGAACAGGCGACCGCCGCTGCTGGCCTCGAGCACGAACAGTCTCTCCTGGTGCTGGGGCACGGTCACTCCTCCGCCTCGGGGCCGGACGGATCGTGCTCGGCGCGTACGGCGAGCAGAGCGGACAGCATCGCGTCGCGCCGGGCGGCCAGTTCGTCGACCGAGTGGCCGTCTGCCTCCTCCAGGACACCGGCCACGATCTTCTCCTTGAGCTCGGGTGTGAACTCGGGGGTGCCCAGTTCGTGCCAGGACGCCACCATCCGTGGCATGAGGGTGTCCATGAAGTGCTGGATGCCGCCCTCTCCTCCGCCCAGATGCCACAGCAGATGGGGGCCCATGACACCCCATCTCAGCCCCGGCCCCCAGGACACCGCGTCATCGGAGTCGGCGACGTCGAGCACCCCCTCCTGGACCAGGTACACGACCTCGCGGTACAGCGCGGCCTGGATGCGGTTGGCGACGTGCCCGGGCAGTTCCTTCTTCAGGTGGATCGGCTTCTTGCCGATCGCGGCGTAGAAGGCCATGGCGTCCCGGATCGTCTCCGGAGCGGTCCTCGTCCCGCCCACGACCTCGACCAGCGGGACGATGTGCGGCGGGTTGAACGGATGGCCGATGACGGTCCGCTCCGGGTGCCGGCACTCTGCCTGGATGACGCTCATCGTGATGCCCGACGAACTCGACGCGATGATCGCGTCCGCAGGTGTGGCGTCGTCGACGTCGGCGAACAGCCTGACCTTGAGCTCCGGGCGCTCCGGCGCGTTCTCCTGCACGAAATCGGCGTCCGCGACGGCCTGACGCAGGTCCGCGGTGAAGCTCAGACGATCGAGCGACGCTGACGGCGCGAGCCCGATCGAAGCGGCCGCGTCCCACGCCCCCTCCACGTACGACCGCAGGGCCGTCTCCGCGTCCGGTGCCGGATCGGTGGCCGTGACATCGAAGCCACGGACGAGAAAGTGCGTCGCCCAGCTCGCACCGATGGTGCCGGTGCCCACGATCGCCACACGGCGGACGGGTTGGTGCGCATTCATGGCTGATCACTGCTCCTGGGAGTCGGACACGGGCTGTCGACGGAGGTAGCCGGCATCAGCGGCCGTGTCAGACGGGAGCGCGCCTCTCGGCGAACGCCCGCGCGCCTTCCCGCGCGTCCTCGCCGGAGAACAGCCCGCTCGTGAGCGCGTCCTGGCGGGTGAAGGCGTCCCTCTCGTTCGGGCCCTGCGTTTCGCGCAGGACCTCCTTGACGGCCGCCAGCGCCAGCGGTGCGTTTCGCGCGAGGCGCCCCGCCAGCTCCCGGGCGACGTCCAGCGCGGCGCCCGGTGGGGTCAGCTCGTTGACGAGGCCGTACTCCTTGCCTTCGGCGGCGGTCAGCGGCTCGCCCGTGAGCAGTACGCGCGCGGCGACGTGGTACGGGAGGCGGCGCGGCAGCCTGACCAGTCCGCCCCCCGCCGCCACGAGACCGCGCGTGACCTCGGGAAGCCCGAACCGGGCGTCTTCCGCGGCGACGATCAGGTCGCAGGCGAGCACCATCTCGAAGCCGCCGCCGAGCGCCCAGCCCTCGACCGCGGCGATCAAGGGCTTGCGCACCGTCGTGCCGGTGAGCCCGCCGAATCCGCGGCCGGGGATCACGGGCATCTCGTCCTTGGCGCATGCCTTCAGGTCCATGTCGGCACTGAACACACCGCCCGCGCCCGTGAGGACGGCGACCGACAGCTCCCGGTCCACGTCGAGCAGATCCAGGGCCGCCGCGAGCTGTACCGCGGCCGCGTGGTCCATGGCGTTCTTCTGCGCCGGGCGGTTGAGGGTGATGGTCAGCACGCCGCCGTGGCGCTCGTGGAGCACCAGGTCGGACGCCTCGGACGCCGTGCTCATCGCGGCGCCTCCCCTGCCGTCGCGCCCGGGACGGCTCCCTTGGCGCGCAGCTCGGCGATCTCGGTGGGTCCGAATCCCAGCTCGGCGAGGATCTCGTCGTTGTGCTCGCCCAGGTCCGGCGCCCGCTTCGCCGGCACCTTCGGCACCCCTCTGAGGTTGACCGGGCTGCTGATCGTCTCCTCCAGCCCGCTGACTCCTTCCAGCGGCACGACGATGTCGTTCGCGCGCAGTTGCGGGTCCTGCGCCGCCTCCTCCGGCGTCTGGATGAGGCTGTAGGTGACGCGTTCTCGGCCCAGGGCGTCCTTCCAGTGGGCGAAGGGCCGCGTGCGGAACTCGGTGTCGAGCAGCTCGCTCAGCGCGGCGGAGTTCTTGACGAAGCCCTCGATGTCCGCGAAGCGGGGGTCTTCGAGCAGCTCGGGGTGCCCGATGGCCCGTGTCAGTCCCGGCCAGTGCGGGGGTGAGGCGACCAGCATGAACCACTCGTCGTCCGCGGTCCGGTAGGGGTTGATCAGCGGGTTCGCCGGCGCGTTGCGGTCGTGCAGTTCGAACGGCGTGCCGTCGGCGAGCGCGCCGGCCACGAGCGTGCCCGTGGCCCAGACGCCCATGGCGAGCAGCGACGTCCCGACACTGGCTCCTTGCCCCGTGCGCTCACGGCGGTACAGGGCGGTCACGATCGCCGCGTAGATGCCGATCGCCGACATGTAGTCGCCGCTGCCCCAGACCGGCACCGTCGGCGGGGCTCCCGCGTCCCGGGTGGAGGCCAGCAGCCCGCTGCGCGACCATGCGGCGGTCAGGTCGAAGCCCGGCTGCCCGGCGTCGGGGCCGGTGTCCCCGAAGCCGGTGATGTCGGCGTAGACGACCCTCGGGTTCCAGCCCGCGACCTCGTCGTAGCCGAGATGCAGCTTCTCGCGCGTGCCGTGCGGGAAGTTGGTGATCACCACGTCGGCCCACTCGACGAGGCGCTTGAGGACCTCGGTGGCCGCCGGTGACTTCAGGTCGATCACCATGCCCCGCTTGTTGCGGTTGGCGAGGTGCCAGCTGTAGTTGGCCCGTGCCCGGGGGCTGGGCGGCACGGAGCTGAGCCGTCGCTGGGGGTCGCCCTTCCCGGGCGGCTCGATCTTGATGACGTCCGCTCCGAAGTCGGAGAGCATGGTGGCCGCGGCCGGTGCGGCGATGAAGCTCGACGCGTCGAGGACCTTCAGACCGGTGAAGACGGATTCGGTGGTCATCTTCGTCACCTCACGAAGGCGCTCAGGCCGTCGGTCACGGCACGTCCGACGATGAGGGTCTGGATCTCCCGCGTGCCCTCGTACGAGTAGATGGCCTCGGCGTCGGCGACGAAGCGGCCGATCTTGTAGTCGAGGAGGATGCCGTTGGCGGCCAGCAGTTCCCGCGCCCATCCCACGTTCTCGCGCATCCGCATGGTGCAGTAGGCCTTCGCCAGGGCGGAGTGCTCGTCCCGGTACACCCCTGCGTCCTGCAGCTGGGCCAGGCGCGTCACCATCCCGCATGATGCCGTGGCGTTGCCGAGCATCCTCACCAGCAGGTCCTGCACGAGCTGGAAGCTGCCGATCGGGCGCTCGAACTGCTCGCGCTCCTTCGCGTACTGCAGGGCGATCTCGTAGGCGGCGAACATCACTCCCACGGCCTGCCACGCCACGCCGCTGCGTGTCTGGCGCAGGATCTTGGCGGTGTCCTTGAACGAATTCGCGTTCTGCAGCCGGTTGGCCTCCGGGACGCGGCAGCCGTCGAGGACGATGTCGGCGTTCTGCACGATCCGCAGGGCCATCTTGTTCTCGATCTTCGTCGCGGTGAACCCGGGAGTGTCCTTCTCCACGACGAAGCCGAGCACGTGGCGGGTCTCGACGTCGCGGGCCCAGATGACCACCAGGTCGGCGAACGTCGCGTTGCCGATCCACCGCTTGGCTCCGTCGAGGATCCAGTCGTCGCCGTCGCGGCGCGCGGTCGTCCGCAGACCGCCGGCCACGTCCGAGCCGCCGTGCGGTTCGGTCAGCCCGAAGGCGCCGATCTTCTCGAAGCGGCTCATCGCCGGCAGCCACCGCCGCTTCTGTTCGTCGGAGCCGCAGGTGACGATGGTGCCCATGGCCAGACCCGTGTGCACGCCGGCGAACGTCGCCACGGACGCGTCGACGTGCGCCAACTCCATTGCCATGAGGCCCGCGAGGAGGTTGCTCGGCCTTGATTCCGGGGAGTCCGGGTCGGCCCAGTCCACCAGACCGAGCCTCCCGAAGCCCTCGACCAGCTGGAAGGGGAACTCGGCCCGGGCCCAGTAGTCGTCGACGATCGGGGCGACCTGCGTGCGGAGGAACGCGCGGAGGGACTCGATCTTCGCCCGCTCGCTGTCCGACAGCAGTTCCTCGTAGGCGTAGAAGTCGGCGGGCAGCAGCCCTTCGTCCAGGTAGGGGCCGGACGGTGTCGGCAAGGTCGTCGTGCCGGTCATGGCATCTCCCTCAAGCACTGTGGGGCGTGGCCCGGCGATCCGCGCCCGGCGTTTCGGTTCCCGGCGCGATTAAATGCAGATCCGGGTCCCGGTCCCCAGGACCGGCACCGCCCAGGGGTGCCGTGTCGCCACGGACCACCCCATTGGCCCGTCGCGGCCGGTGCGGGAGAGGTCAGGCAGGGCTGGGGGACTGCCGGAACATCCGGTAGAACTCCCCTGCGGGCCTGACATTTCCCGCGGCCGCGAGGCCGGTCCTTGCAAGAAGGCCGCTCGGAGTGGCGGAATGAGGAGGTAATCGCAGCGTCGGACCACCCGGTGGTGACCGTCACGCGGTTCGCGGCATGGGCTGGAGGGCACATGGCGATCGATTGGCAGGACTTCGCGCAACGGATGGCGTCGATGGCCCGTGACCTGCTGCGGCAGGAGTCGGACACCGCGACACTGCAGCGGATCGCGTCGTCGACGGTGGACGCTGTCGAGGGTTGTGACTCGGCAGGCATCCTGCTCCGGCACGGCGACAAGGTGGAGACGCTGGCCTCCACGGGCCTGCTGGCGGCGGAGTCCGACCGCCTGCAGGAACGGCTCGCCGAGGGACCCTGTTTCGAGATCGCCCGCCCGGAGGGCAACGCCCACGTCTTCCGCATCGAGGATCTCACCGACCACGAGCAGCGATGGCCCCGCTATACGCCCGCGGCACGCAAGCTGGGCGTCGGAAGCATGATGGGCTTCCTGTTGTTCGCCGACGACGAGGAGTTCGGCGCACTGAATATGTATGCATTCCGACCGGGGGCTTTCAACGAAGTCAGTGAGACCGCCGGGGTACTGCTGGCCTCACATGCCGCTGTCGCGCTCGCCGGCGCACGCACGTACACACAGCTGCACAGCGCGCTCACCACGCGCCACACCATCGGCGAAGCCATGGGGATCGTCATGGAGCGTTATCACCTCGACGAGGACCGTGCCTTCGCCGTGCTGCGGGAGCTTTCGCAGAAACGCAATGTCAAGCTCCGGCTGATCGCTCAGCAGGTGTGCGAGAGCGGCGGCGTCGACGACTGACGCCGTCTCGCCCTGCGGGGGCTTCAGTCGGTGGGCGGGAGCAAGGTGCCCAGCGGTCCGAGGTCGAGGTTGAGGTCCGCCATGGTCAGTCCGTACTGGGCGCACAGGTCGCTCATCCGGTCGTGGAGGACCATGAGCGTCGCTCCCAGGCGTTCCTCCTGTTCCTCGGTGAGATCGCCTTGGTCGACACGGTGCAACGCCTGGCGTTCCATGAGCTGGCGCAGCAGCTCGACGAGAGTGAGGACCAGCTTGATGAGGTCGCGTTCCACCGTGTCCGGGTCGGAGCTGATCCGCTGGGCCGGGGACCGCGCGCGCCCACCGGGTTGCGGGGTGAGGTCGTGGGGTGCTGCAGGCAGCAGACGGAAGGCTCGCACGGCGGCATCCGCGACCTCGTCGTATCGCCGCGCCGGCTCGTTCTCGCCCTCACTCTTCATGGTCGCCGCCTGGGAGCGGGGCTGTCCGCGGCCATGGTGAGGGATTCTCAGCACTGATCGAAACAATCAGAGCGCGCAGCGAAACACGTACCAGGTCGATATCCGCGATGGACAACACGACGTCACCGGTGAGCACGACTCCACCGCTGAGAAGTCGGTCCAGGAGATCGATGAGCGCGACCTGCCGCTCAGGCAGCCGCTCCTCCGGTGGCGAGCCGGGCGTGATCACGGGGGCACGCTCTCCGCGGCGGCGTCGGACGCACCAGGTGGCGCGGCGAAGGAGTACGGCGCCCACGGCCCGGTGATCTCGACCCGGACCCCGTACAGTCCGTCGGCGGCACGTTTCACATCCGCCTGGAACTCCTCGCACCGCTCCAGCGACACGAGGTACGCGTCATTGACGACGTTCTCGCCGGTCCCCTTGGCGAGAACGCCCTGCTGTACCCGGTGCCGGACCCGTTCGGCGGCGTGCTCGCTCCCCGCGGCCTCCACCCGCTCGGCGGCCGTCCGCGCCGCCTGGTACACGCTGTCGCGCACGCCCCGTTGTTGCCTGCGGTCGCGGAGGTAGGCGCGCCCCGGGCTCAGGCCTGTCGCGGGAGCGGTCGGGGCGGCGGGGACCGCGGAGGGCTCGACATAGATCTTGACCCCCCACTCGACGTGGCCGGCGAGTCCGGCCAGCCGCCCCGCGAACATCGCCCGCCTGGATTCCAGCATGTCCCGAGCCCTGCCGTCGTCGAGGTAGACGGTTGCCAGGCGCAACGGAAGAACGGTGGTGCGGGCGGCGACGGCCTCTATGACACCGTGGTGCGCGCGGGCCACCACCTCCAGCCAGTCCAGGTCCTCCAGGTGTTGCTTGAGGACCTCCTCCTGGAAGTCGAGTGCGGGCACGTGGCTCGCGACGAGCGCCAACTGATCGTCGTGGGCGTCGTGGACGAGATGGACGGGGGCGCCCGTGACACCGCGGAGCGCGGCGGACGGCTCCTCCAGCCCTTCGGCGTTGCGTGCCACGGCGTACACGTAGGTCATGAAGTCACTCATCACGCGTGCTTCCTCGACGACGGCCGTCGGTCTTCTCCTGCGGCGCCTCTTCGTGCGCGGTCAGTGACCTGTCCTGGCGGAGAGCATCGATCTCGGCGCGCAACCGGCGGTTCTCCTCGGCGAGGGAACGCTCGTCCCTGGCCCGGGACGACAGCGCGGGATCGTGCTCCCACCAGTCGATGCCCATTTCCTTCGCCTTGTCGACCGAGGCGACCAGGAGGCGGAGTTTGATCGTCAACAGCTCGATGTCGAGGAGATTGATCTGGATGTCGCCCGCGATGACGATGCCTTTGTCGAGCACGCGTTCAAGGATGTCGGCAAGGTTGGCGGAGGAGCCCTGCCCGTACGGCGGTGCTGCTCTGGACGGGTAGGACCCGAGCCTGTTGGCCAGGGGTTCAGTCACGATGGCGGCCTCATGTTTCCTCGTACCGGATCAGGTCTGTCCGCCCTGTCGGTCGGCTCGGAAGGCTCGGATCTCCTCCAGCCGGTCGAGCAGTTCGTCCTCCTGCCGGTCGAACGTCTCCTCGTCGATGTCGCCTGCGAGAAGCCGCCGCTCCAGCTCTGCGAGTTCGCGGTGCACCGGTGCCGGGTCGTAGTACTCGTCCTCGGCCGCCTCCAGGACGCGGTCCACCACCCACACGACGCCGCGCACCGGCGCCAGGGGAAAGGTGACGATCTGCGTGAGCAGGCCCATGAGGACCTCCTTCAGACGAAGCTGTCTTCAGACGAAGCTGTAGGGCGGGAGAGGGCCGTGCAGCCGAAAGTCGAAGTCGTCGCCCCATTGGTCGGCAACGCTCGTCTCCGTGCTGAGGAATGCCTCTTCCTGGCCCTCGGTCACCAGGAACGACGCGCTGACGAAGTCCGAACCGGTCGGCTGGGAGGCCTCGATCTCCCGGGCGAACGGCCGCAGTGTTCCCACGACCTCCTCGGCCAGTACCTCTTGTCGTGCCTGCACCTCCTGGGCCACCAACTCACCCAGTCGGAGCGGCGCGTCAGGGCCCGCGGTACCGCCGCGGATCTCGTCGTTGAGCTCTCGCGCCACGCTCGACTCCTGAAGGATCTGATGCAGCAGCGCGTCCTCCTCCTGCGACACCTTCAGGTGGTACTCCGCGCACCCCTCCAGTGCTTGAAGCCGCTGGACGTACTCCTCGCCATACTGCTCCAGGGCGAGCCGGACGGCTTCGTCGTCCGCGGCCATGAGGCCGAACCTCATCGGCAGCACGGTGCCGTCCGCCATGAGGCGCTCCTGCACCTCCTGGTGGGCGGTGATGTCACGGCGTTTGGGGCGCAGGTCCTCGGAGGCGTCGCTGACGACAGCACTCAGCGGGCCAGCCGTCACTGTCCGCAGGGCGGCCGGCGACTCTCCGACGCCCCTGAGGTCGCCGATACGGAGAGGGTGCTGCTTGCCCGTGATCGAGTAGATGTATACGGCCATGGCTCAGTCCTTCTCGCGGGTCGAGCCCCTTTCCCGCTCATGTCGCGCGCTGCGCCGAACCGGCCGCCGGCGCCTCTCCACGGGTTCCCTTTCCTCGCGCTCGTCTTCCCCTTCCGCGTCTTCTTCTTCCTCCTCGTCGCCGCTGTCACGGTCGGTGACGCCTTTGAGGGAATCGGTGACCGCTTCCACGGCGCCGGTGAGGGCGCCTTTCGACTTGCCTTTCGCTCCGCTCTCCAGCGACTCCCCGACGATGTCGGTCAGCTGGCTCGGTGCCTTCCTCCCGGCTTCGAGATCAAGACGGTTGCATGCCTCGGCGAAGCGCAGATAGGTGTCGACGCTGGCCACGACGACACGGGCGTCGATCTTGAGGATCTCGATCCCCACCAGCGAGACGCGGACGAAGACATCGATCACAAGCCCGCGATCAAGAATGAGTTCCAGAACGTCATAGAGGTTGCCGGTGCCACCGCCCCGGGCGACACCACCACCTCCTCCTTGCGGCACCACCGTCATGGTGCCTCCCTTCACCGGCTGTGCCTTCCTCAGCACCGCCGGTCGATCTGCCCACGGGTGTAACGACGCGTCCGTTCGTACCCCACGAGATCACCCTCCTTGTCGAGGGTGACTCGGTACGTGGCCATCACGCTGGTGGTGTCGGGTACGCGTTCCAGTTCGAGTACCTCCACGTGGGCCTCCCAACCATCCTCGGTCGGTTTCAGCGCCGAGACGGACTCGGGGGCCCGCCCGAGCAACTCGGCCAGCTGCTCAGCGGCGGAACGCATGGCCCAGGCCGCGTTGGCCTTGCCGGAGCGGCGTCGGGAGTCACCCGTGGCCCCGCGGTCGGTGCGGCGGCTACCGCTGGACCGCCGCCTGGCGGGATCTGCTTCGGCCATGACCTCTCCGAGGATCGCAGCGGACGCCACATTCCACGCGTGAACATACAATTTCATCATATAGGGGCGTATGCCGCGTTGTGTGGACGACCGCACAGGAATCCGCCCGATGGGCTTGTGCGGCCGGGGCGCAGCAGGCTCCGTGACGCGTCACGGGCGATCCCGCCTCTTCAATCGCGGGCTGGGCAGGGGGTGTTGGCCCGGATACGGGCGTGACCATCTGCCCTTTCCGAAGGGAACCGGCTCATGAATGAATCGACGAAGATCGCCCTCGCCGCCGCGGTCGCAGGTGGCTACGTACTCGGACGAGCGAAGAAAGGCCGTCTCGCCTTCGCGGTGGCAACCTATCTCGCCGGCCGTCGCTTTGGGCTCGACCCTCAGCAGCTTGTCACGGACGGTCTGCGCAAACTCGGGGATGTGCCCGGGGTCGCCGAGCTGAACGAGCAGGTGCGCGGCGAGCTGCTGGATGCCGGACGCAAGGCCCTGGCCGCCACCGCCGACCGACGCCTGGCCGACCTCGCCGATTCCCTTCATGAGCGGACCCTTCGCATGGGCGAGAAGGAGGAGAGCGGGTACGAGGAGGGGGAGGAACCTGAGGAGGGCGAGGGCGAGGAGCAGTACGAAGACGAGGAGGAGGAGCCGGAAGAAGAAGAGCCGGAGGAAGAAGAGGAAGAGGGGGAACCCGAGGAGGAGGCGGAGGAAGAGCCGCCACGGCGCCGTAGCCGCACGGCGAGGACCGCTGCGAGGAAGCGGGCGGCCAAGCCCCCTCCCCGTAGGCCGGCCGCCAAGAAGGCTGCTCCCGCCAGGAAGAGGGCACCGGCGAAGAAGACCACGGCGCAGAGGCCCGCGGCCAAGAAGACGGCGGTGAAACGAGCGGCGAAAAAGGCCCCGGCGAAAAAGGCGGCAGCCAAGAAGACGACGGCCAGGAAAGCACCCGCGAAGAAGGCCCCGGCCAAGAAGGCGGCGCGGGCGAAGAAGACGACCGCCAAGAAGACTGCCACGCGGCGGAGGTAGGCCATGGCCAGCAAAGTTCGTGACACCGACCAGGAAGCGGGCTCCGGTCTGGAACTCCTGCGCGATGAGCTCGCCGACTACCTCGGTGCTCAGGTGGAGCATCTGGTGGACAGGGCCGGGGAGAAGCTGGCAGATGTCACCGACCAACTCCTCGACGTGGCCGAGAACGGCGGACCCCTTCTGGGTCTCGGCGGACGCATCCTCCAAGGCGACTCCCCGGTGAAGGCTCTCGTCGGAGAGAAAGCCAAAGGCCTCAAGGACAGCGTGCTCGGAACCATTCGGAATGCGTTCGGTGGTGGAGGCGGACACAAAGCCGGAAGCACCAAGGTGATGAACATCATTGAAGTCCTCGACGTGGGTGTGCCCCTCCGCACGACCTACAACCACTGGACCCAGTACGAGGAGTTCAGCGGCTTCACCAAGGGGGTGCGCAGTGTGTCGCAGCACGACGAGACCAGCAGCGACTGGAAACTGAAGGTCGGGCCCTCGACTCGCGGCTGGAAGGCGACAGTTCAGGAACAGGTTCCGGACGATCGGATCCTGTGGACCTCCGAGGGCGCGAAGGGAAGCACCCGCGGCTGCGTGAGTTTCCACGAACTCACGCCCACCTTGACCCGCATCGTGCTCGTCGTCGAGTACTACCCCTCGGGTCTGTTCGAGAAGACCGGAAACCTGTGGCGTGCACAAGGGCGCCGACTTCGGCTGGACTTCAAGAACTTCCAGCGGTACGTCACGTTCGCGGACGAGGAAGTCGAGGGCTGGCGGGGAGAAATCCGCGACGGCGAGGTGGTCCGGAGCCACGAGGAGGCGCTGGAAGAGGAGGAAGCGGAAGACGGAGAAGCGGGAGAGGAGGAAGAAGGCTACGACGACGAAGAGGCCCCCGACGACGAAGAGGGGTACGACGAGGGTGAGGAGGACGAGGAGGAGTACGACGAGGAAGAGCGATGACGGGGCGCAGCGGAAGGACGGCAGGTGAGAGTGTCCCGGGATTCCCGGCGTCTACCTGGCTCGCTGCAGAGGATCAGAGGAGAATAGGGAACATCAGGGATTCGATGAAGAGGCGAACCGAGATGGGCACGAACAAGAGGATCAAGGCGAAGGCCGAGCAGACCAAGGGACGGGTCGAGGAAGTCGCGGGGCGGGCCGTCGGGAATGAGTCGATGGCAGCGAAGGGGCACGCCGAGAAATCCAAGGGAGATCTCCGCGAGGCCAAGGAAAGGGCGAAAGGTAGCGCGCGCAAGGCGAAGGACACCTTGGAGCCGTAGCCGGAAAGTGTAGGCCGATCGCTCGGCACCCGGTCCCCAGAAAAGTCAGCCGCCCGTCCTGGGGGCCGGGTGCCGTCCGTACGTCGGTTTGCCCTCCGAGGTGCGGGTACGCGGGCGTAGGGGCAGCTTGTCAGAAGGGAGGCCGGACGATGGCCACCGGAGCGACAGGGTTCAGCGACCTTGCCTACGACCTGATCTCTGTTCAGTACCACGGGTTGAAGGACGGGCACGACCTGGACCGGTACGTCAAGGACGCGGAGACTGCCGGTGAGGAGGACATCGCCGACTTCTTCCGCGCCGTCATGCAAGAGGATGCCGCGCGCGCCAGGCGGTGCCATGAGTTCCTGAGCCGGCTCACCCACGACGGCGCAGGCGGGCCGGCGATCGGCGGCGAGTCCGCAGCCGGCGGCCGGGACACCGGCACGGACGAGGGCAGCCCGATCGTGGCAGGGCCGGAGAGCAGGGAGCGCTCTGCCGTCACGAGGTAGGTGTGCGGGGCGGCACTCGAAGTCCAGCCGCGCAGGCGGGCCGCCTCAGGCGGTGGCTGTGGTGCGGACCAGATCGCTCACCACGTCGCTCAGACGCCCCCTCCGCAGGCAGGCCGCGCACTGGCGGGAGGCCCCACCGCCGGAGCGCCGCGTCCGCTGCACCAACTCCTCCTCGCCCCCCACCGTCAGCCCACGGGCGCGCCGTCGACGCCGTCCACCAGGGTGATCACCTGGGAAGACGTGCAAAGTCCGTGCACCGGCGGACGGGGGAAGCCAGAGCCGGGTGCTCGTGTCACACCTCACGACCGCCCACTGGCGCTCCGGCCAGTCGGTGCACCGGCGGCTTTGTCACTGCCGGTGCCGGGCGAGCACCGGTCATCGCGCCCGCGCTGTTCTACGATGCCGTTGAGGAATGCCTCGGGGTGGTAGTACCGGAGGGCAGATGGCGGAGCAGATCCGGAAACCCGACGCGGAGACGGGCCCGGGCGCCGCACGGCAGCGGGTGTTGCGGCTGACCGGTCTGTCGGCCGCCTCCAACACCGACATGGACCGGTTCGCCCGGCTGGTGACACGAATACTCCGAGCGCCCGTGGCCTTCGTGTCGCTCATGGAGCAGGACAGGCTGGTCCTGCCCGGCATGAAGGGTCTGTGCGAGCCCTGGGCGGGCAGGCGCGCGCTGCCGCTGTCGCATGCGCTGTGCCGGTACGTCGTGGACTCCGGGCAGCCTCTGATCGTGTCCGATGCCCGCGCCGACGACCGGCTGCGCACCCACCCGACGATCGCGGCACTCGGGATGATCGCGTACGCCGGAATGCCGCTGACCGACGGCGACGGGCTCGTCCTGGGATCCCTGTGCGCCATCGACCACGAGCCCCGGGCCTGGTCCGACGGGGAACGGGCCGACCTCGAGGATCTGGCAGCAGCCTGCTCCGCCGAACTGTGCCTGCGCATCCTGTCGGCCCAGCGCCGGTCCGCGCAGAAGGCACTGGAGACCGCGCGGGTCGCCGCCGAGCGGGCCCGGAGCGACGCGGAGCGCCTGGAGCGCGAGGCCCAGGCCGGCCTTGACCATGCAGAGCTGTTGCTGAGGGCCTCGGAGGAGCTGGCCCAGACCTCCGGTCTCGAGGATGTCCGGCGGCGGCTGCGGGACCTGTTCAGCGGCGTCGGCAAGCCCACGTACGTCGGCTTGCTGGTCGCCGGCAGGGAAGAACTGCACCGGGTCCCCGACCCGGACATCGCGTACCCGATCGAACAGCAGGTCTCCTCCCTGCCCGCGGACGCGGCCTTCCCGAGCGCCCAGGCCTGGCGAGAACGCCGGACGGTGTTCGTGCCCGACCGCGAGGCACTCGTTGCCGACTACGGCCCCGAGGCAGTCGGCTTCTTCGACCGCATGGGCTTCACCACGGTGCTGTGTCTGCCGCTCTGGGGCAGTCACAGCCTGCTCGGGATCCTCTTGATCTGCTGGGCCAAGCGGCACGAGGTGAGCATCACCGAGCGGGCCGCGCTCACCGCCGCGTCCAGCTACATCGCACAGGCGGTGGAGCGTGCCCTGTACCTGGACGAGCGGATCTCGGTCGCCCGGCAGCTCCAGGAAGCCCTGCTCACCGAGCTCCCCCTGGCCGAGCACGTCGAGATCAGCGCCCTGTACCAACCGGCCGCGAACGACAACATGATCGGCGGAGACTGGTACGACGCGTACCACCTGCCGGCCGCTCAACCCGGCGGAGCCGCATCCCTCATGATCACGGTGGGTGACGTCACCGGCCACGACATGCACGCCGCCACCGTGATGGGTCAGATCCGCAGCATGCTGAGACAGGCCACCCTCGACCATCCCCCCTACAGCCCCGCCGCCGCGGTGAGCGCCCTCGAAGCGGCGTGCTCCGTCCTGCCCATCGGGGCCAGTGGCACGCTGATCCACGCCCGTCTCGACCCCGCCCGCGACGGTCCGGGCCGGATGCTGACCTGGTCCAACGCCGGACACCCACCGCTGCTCCTGCGTACCCCCGACGCCCGCGTCACCTTCCTCACGGAACACGACGTCCTCCTCCACCAAGGCCTCGGGCCGTTCCCACGCACCGAGCACCGGCGCGAACTCCCTCCGGGCTCGACCCTGCTGCTCCATACCGACGGGCTCATCGAGCGCCCCGGCCTCACCGTCGACTCCGCCCTCGCGAAACTCGTCGACCTGCTGGCCCGCCACGGGGACGGCCCGCTGCCCGACCTGATCCTCCGGATCAGCAAGCGGCTGACGGATCCTCCTCCGGGAGACGACGTCGTGATGCTCGCCCTGCGCATGACCTGACGTCGGCCGCCACGAAAAGGCCGGTCGCCCCAGGAAGGATGAACAGCAGGCAACCGGGAACTCGGACGGGGTACATCACTACTCCGACGAGGAGCGTGTCATCCATGTCCACGGGAACTCTTCTGGCGATCATCATTCCGATCGTGGTGGTGCTCGCCCTGGCCGCTGTTGCGGTCTCACTCATGATGCGACGCCGTCATCTCCGTGAACGCTTCGGCCCGGAGTACGAACGGACCGTCGAGGAATCCGACGGCCGGCGCGCCGCCGAGCGTGAACTCAGGGAGCGCGAGAAGCGGCACGACTCACTGGACATCAAACCGCTGCCCCCGGTCTCGCGTGACCGCTACACGCGGGAGTGGAGCAGCGTCCAGCAGGAGTTCGTGGACCGGCCTCAGGACGCGGTGCACGACGCGGACCGGCTGGTGACCTCCCTGATGCACGACCGCGGCTACCCGACCGAAGGGTTCGACCAGCAGATGAAGGACCTCTCGGTGGAGCACGGGCGCACCCTCGAGCACTACCGCGCCGCGCACGAGGTGGAGTCCCTCAGCACGCGCAGCCGGGCGACGACCGAGCAACTGCGGGGTGCCATGGTGCACTACCGCGCACTGTTCGACGAGTTGCTCTCCGACGGCGGCCGGGCCCAGCCCGCCCGGTCCTGACGCCGGCCCCGACTCGGCACGAAGGAACACCATGGACCGCAACGACGAGACGCACCGCACCACCGGCGACCTGACCACCGAGGACCTCGCGGAGCCCTCCGGTACCACCGAGAGGCAGGAGGCAACGGAGGAGGCCTCCGCAGGAGCCCCGGTCTACCCCGGCGAGGCCACCGCGACGCCCCGGACACGGAGCCCGGCCGACGAGGCCGACGACGACCGGTCCGCCGCCGGCTCCGACACCCGGGCCGCCCCCACGGGCGCCGCCGCGGGCACCCCCGACGCCTCGGACACCTCGGACGACGAGGCACCCCAACTCCTCACGGAGGACGAGGACCAGGACTTCCGCGACCGCTGGCAGAAGATCCAGAACAAGTTCGTGGACGACCCCCGCGAGGCCGTGCACGACGCCGACGCCCTCGTCGCAGAGGTCATGCAGAACCTGGCCACCACGTTCGCCCAGCACAAGAAAGACCTGGAGGACCAGTGGGGGCAGGGCGAGCAGGTGGACACGGAGGAACTGCGCAGGGCGCTACGGCGCTACCGCTCCTTCTTCAACAGACTGCTCAGCACGTGAGAGGGCGAGTGGCTGAGCCGCGTAGGTGATGCGGACGACGCCGTCGGTGTGCCGTTCGGCGTGCGCGCGTACGCCGAAGACCTCGGCCAGCAGCTGCGGGGACAGCACGTCCAGGACCGGTCCCGCCGACACCACGGCTCCCTCGTGCAGGACGACCAGGTGGTCGCAGAGGCGGGCGGCCAGGTCGAGGTCGTGCAGGACCGCCAGCGTGGTGACACCGGTGGCGCGGATCAGGTCCAGCAGCGCGAACCGGGCGCGGATGTCCAGGTGGTTGGTCAGCTCGTCGAGAACGAGCAGCTGCGGGTCCTGCGCCAGGGCCCGGGCCAGCAGCACGCGTTGGCGCTCGCCGCCGGACAGGGAGGCGTAGTCCCGGTCGGCGTACGGTCGTACCCCGCAGCGGTCGATGGCGTCCGCCACGGCCCGGTGGTCCTCGGCACCGTCACGCCCCAGCAGGCCGTGGTGCGGCGCGCGGCCGAGCGCGACGATCTCGGTGACGGTCAGGCCGGTGGTGTTGCCGGTGGCGTCCTGCAGGACGGCGGCGGTGCGGCGGGCCGCGGTGCGCGCGGACAGGGCCCATACGTCGTCGTCGCCGACCCTGACCACGCCCTGCGCCGGGCGCAGCGAGCGGTAGACGGCGCGCAGCAGGGTTGACTTGCCGCTGCCGTTGGGGCCGACGAGGCCGACGATGTCGCCCTTGCGGGCCTCCAGGCTCACGTCGTGGAGGATCGGACAGCGGTCCAGGGTGATGTGGAGCTGGTCGACGGTGAGTTTCATGCTTCAGTCCAGGCCCTTGTTGCGGCGCAGCAGCCACAGGAAGAAGGGAGCGCCGAGCAGGGCGGTGAGGATGCCCAGCGGGAGTTCGTTGGGGCGGTTGAGGGTGCGGGAGAGCAGGTCGACGAGGACCAGGTAGAGGGCGCCCAGCAGGGCGGTGAGGGGCAGGAGCCGGCGGTGGTCGGCGCCGAGGGTGAGGCGGACCAGGTGCGGGATCATCAGGCCGACGAAGCCGATGCTGCCGGCGACGGCGATGACGGTTCCGGTCAGCAGCGCGCTGAGCACCAGGAGCACCGCGCGCAGGCGGTTGACGTCGACGCCGAGCGCGGTGGCGGAGTCGTCGCCGGCCAGGAGAACGTTGAGCCGGCGACCGAAGAGGGTGAGGAGGGCGGTGCAGGCGAGCACCACCACCGTCACCGTGGGCAGTTGGTCCCACTGGGCGCCGGCCACGCTGCCCAGCATCCAGAACATCACCGTCCGCAGCTCGGTCGGTGTCGCCTGCAACTGGACGTAGCTCGTCGCCGAAAGGAAGACGTATCCGACCGCCACCCCGGCCAGGACCAGCCGGGTGGGGGCCATCCGGCCGCGCCGCTGCCCGAGGGCGAAGACCAGTGCGCCCGCCGTCACCGCCCCGAGGAAGGCGGCCGCCGACACGCCGAGCCCGGCGAGCGCCGCGCCTGAGCCCAGGGTGATGACCAGTACAGCGCCGAGCGTGGCGCCGTAGGAGAAGCCGAGGACGATGGGGTCGGCGAGCGGGTTGGAGACCACGGTCTGCAGCACCGCGCCGGAGACGGCCAGGCCCGCGCCGACCAGGGCCGCCAGAACCACCCGGGGTGTGCGGAAGTTCCAGACGATCTGATCGGTCGCGAGGTCACCGGAGGCGCCCTGCCCGGTGACGTGGTGCCAGACGATGCCCCACACGTCGCCGAGCGGGACGGTGACCGCGCCGATGCTGATCGCCACGATCATGGTGGCGATCAGTGCGACGGGCAGGAGGGTGAAGGCCAGGGTGACCCGCAGTCGATTCTGTCGGCTCAGAAGGCGTCCGGGTGCAGCATCTTCGCGATCTTCTCCACGGCCAGGTCGTTGCTCGGGCCGAGGTACATCGAGTCGGACAGGACCACGTACTTGTTCTGCTTCGCGGCCGGCCACTGGGGGAACTCCTTCAGCAGTTTCTTGGCGTAGGCCGCCGGGTTGGGGTCGTTGTAGCCGATGACGACGAGTGCGTCGACGTCGGTGGCGGCCACCTTCTCCTTGCTCAGGTCGGCGAAGGAGGTCTTGGAGGCCGACGCGAAGGCGTTGGAGCCGCCCGCCTCGGTGAGGATGTCGTTGTAGATGCCCTGGGCGACGACGGAGCTGAAGTCGTTGCCGCCCATGGACATGTTGGAGAAGAGCACCATCACCTTGGGTGCCTTATTGCCCTTGACCTTGGCGGCGACCTCGGCGATGTGCTTCTCGGAGGCGGTGATCAGCTTCTCCGCCCGGTCGGAGACGTTGAAGATCTTCCCCATGTCGCGCAGCAGCGTGTAGCTGTCGGCGACGGTCATCTTCGAGGTGTCCTGCTTGCAGCCCTGCGGGGACACGTAGGTGTTGGCCGCCACCTGCTGCAGCTGGTCGCGGGTGGCGAAGCCGTTCTTCTCGTCGAAGCCGTACGACGTCGTGGACAGCACCAGGTCCGGGCGCAGGCCGAGCATCGCCTCGCGGGGGATGTCGTAGGCGTCGTTGAGTTTGATGTTCCCGGTGGGCAGTGCCTTGATGGCCTTGGCCCGGTCCGGCACCTCGCTCATTCCGTAGGACTGCTCGTTGGCGACGATCTTGTCACCGAGGCCGAGGGCGAGCAGCGTGGAGACCTCGGCGACCGAGGCGCCGTTCATGACGACCACGCGGCTGGGTGCCTTCTTGAAGGTCTCGGTCCGACCGCAGTTCTCGAGGGTCACCGGGTATCCGGTCGTCGAGGCGGCGGCCTCGGCCGGTTTGCCGCTCGCCTTCTCGTCCGTCGAGGAGTCGGCGCATGCCGCCGTGACCAGACACAGGGCTGCGGCCAGGGCTGTGGCGACCGGCCGTTTGATGGACATGCTGGCTCCTTGCTTGCAGGACTCGGTGGTGTTCCGTTGCAGTAGTCGTGACGTACCGGCCGTGAGTTCCCGGCAGAGCCCAACTACTTCGCGGGAGGCGCCGGATGGGGTTCTCGTCCGGCGGGTACGGGCAGTTCCCCCGCGGCCACACACCGGTCGAGGTACCGGAACACCAGGTCCCGGCCGACCGGCGGGCAGGTGATGCCGCTGCCTCGCAGTCCCTCGCGGACGTTGTCGGCGTGGACGTGCCCGAGGCGCAGGTCGGGGGCGTCGCTCCCGGTTGCCGCACGTGAGTCGAAGAAGGCGAGTGTGGTCGCGGCGACGTCGGCCGAGCGGGGCAGCTGATCGCGCCACTGGGGCAGCGGCGTTCGTCGAACGGGGAAGCCGTAGTCCTCGACCCAGTCGTAGAGATCGCTCAGCCGCACTCTCGGTACGGCCGCGTGATTGAAGACGGGCCCGGACGCGTTGAGGCTGAGATGGACGAGGGACTTGGCGACGTAGTCCACCGGCGTCCAGATCTCGTCCTCGAACAGCTCCGGGACGATCCCTGCCGGGATGCCCGCCCGCAGCACGCTCCACAGGAAGTCGTGTGCGTTGACGTATCCGGTGCCGACCGGTCCGACCACGCGGCCCAGGCGGTGCACGGTGACCGGCAGACCGCGCTCGGCGGCCTGTTCGAGGAGCCGTTCGGAGGCCCACTTCGACTGCTGGTAGCCGTACCGCAGACCGGCGTGCGGCGGCAGGAACGCCTCCGGTACCTCCGGGCTGTGGCCGGCGGGCGGAGCCACGGACAGCGTGGAGACGTAGTGGAGCGGGACGGCCCGTGCGGTGGCCAGGCCCAGCAGGTGCCGGGTGGACTCGGTGTTGACGGCGCGCAGGGTGCCGTACTCACGCATGATGCTGACGGTCGCCGCGTTGTGGAAGATCGCGTCGCAGGTCTCGGCCAGTTCGCCGAGGTTCTGCGGTGTCAGACCGAGGCCGGGGCGGGCGAGGTCGGCGGGGAGGGCGGCGATGCGCCGCTTCGCCGCTTCGGCCAGCGGGAGGCCGTGGTGCTCCAGTGCCCGGGTGACGCGGTCCGTGGCCTCGCCGGTGGTGTGCGCGCGGACGGTGCAGACGATCTCGGCCTCGGTGGTGGCCAGGAGTTCTGCCAGCAGATGCGCGCCCACGAAGCCGGTGGCGCCGGTCAGCAGGATGCGCCGGAGCACGTCCGGGCGGCGGCCGGCACCGGGTCGGATGCCCGGGTCGAGGGCCGTGTCGGTGAGCAGGGCCGCCGGGAGACCGGTGGTGGCGGGCGACCGGTCGTCGAGGAAGCGGGCGAGTTCGGCGGCGGTGGGGTACTGGAAGAGCCACGCGACCCGTATGTCGCGGTCCAGTTCGACGCCGAGCCGGTTGGCGACCTGGATGGCCTGGAGGGACTGGGCGCCCAGGTCGAAGACGTCGTCATCGGCGGTGACGGCGTCGGCGCCCAGAATCTGCTGCCAGATGCCGGTGATCGTCCGCTCCAGCGCGCTGCCGGCGGTGGTGGCCCGAACGGCGGCGGGTGTGCTCAGCGCGGGTCGGTCGATCTTGCCGGATCCCGTGCGGGGCAGGCGGTCGTGGAGTTCGACGGCGGAGGGGATCACCGCCGCGGGCAGCTTGGCCCGCAGGTGGTCCCTCACCTCGGAGGCGGTCGGAGCCGGAGAGTCCGCGACCAGATGGGCCGCGAGGCGCCGGGTGCCGTCCGGGAGGGTCTGTCCGACCACTGCCGCCTCACGGATCCGTGGGTGGGTCAGCAGGGCGGTCTCGACCTCGGCGGGGTGCACACGGTGGCCGCTGATCTTGAACTCCTCGTCCGCCCGGCCGAGGAACCGCAGTTGCCCGTCCTCGCCGATGCGCACCAGGTCGCCCGTGCGGTAGGCACGGGGGCTTCCGGGAAGTGCGGCAAGGGGCGCGAACCGGGCGGCGTCGGAAGCGCCGGCTCCTCGGTAGCCGAGGGCCAGGTTGTCGCCCAGGAGGTACAGCTCCCCGCCGACGACCGCGGCTCGGGTGCCGGGCAGCGGCAGCCCGATCGGCACGTCGCCGGGGGCGAGCGCGGGATCGTGCAGGTCGGCGACGGTGGCGACGACGGTCGCCTCGGTCGGCCCGTAGGTGTTGAACAGCTCGACCGCCGTGCCCACAGCCTTGCGCCAGCGCTCCACCCGTTCGGGGAGCGCCGCCTCGCCACCGATGACGACGGCCCGCACTGCCTCGGGAAGGACGTTCGTGCCCGTGGAGAGCGTGTAGGCCAGTTCGTGCCAGTAGGCGGTGGGCAGATCCAGCACGCTGACGTGCAGGCGTGCGCAGGCGTCCAGGAACCGCGGGACCGACTGGGTCATCTCGTCGGTGCGGATGACGAGGGTGGCCCCCGCGCACAGGGTGAGGAACAGCTCCTCCACGCTGGCGTCGAAGTGCAGCGGCGCGAACTGCAGGACCCGGTCCTCGCGACGCAGCCCGTAGCGACGGGTGGCGCCCGTCACGAAGTGCGCCAGGGAGCCGTGGCTGATGTCGACGCCCTTGGGCCGACCGGTGGAGCCGGAGGTGTGGATGACGTAGGCGGGGTCCTCGGGTGACGGCGGCGGTGGGGGCGGCCCCAGGGGCGGGTCCGGCTGGTCGACCGTGACCACGGGCGTGTCCGCGAAGGTGCCGGCGCGGGTGGTGGTCGTGAGGACCAGGGCCGGCGCGGCCTCGCGCAGCAGCTGCGCCGTCCGGTCGGCGGGGGCGGTCGGGTCGAGAGGGCAGTAGGCCGCGCCCGACAGCAGCACGCCGAGGACGGCGGTGACGGCGTCGATCCCCCGGGGCAGCGCCACGGCCACCAGGTCGCCCCGGCCGATGCCCCGGTGGGCGAGGCGTCGGGCCATGTCCCGTGCGTTGCCGAAGAGTTGGGCATAGGTGATGCTGTCCCCGGCGTGCTCCACGGCGACCGCTCCGCCCCGGCGGGCGGCGTGGTCGGCGATGAGGCTCAGCACCGGGCGGGCGGGGACCGGCAGCGGCCCGCCGTCCAGGACCTGTACGGAAGCCGGACGCAGGGGCCGGTCGGGGGCGGTGACCGCCTCGGCGAGCAGCGCGAGCAGTCCCTCCTGGAAGGCGGTGACTTCCGCCGCCTCGTACAGGTCGGGGTTGGCGTCGACCGCGATCCGCAGTCCGGTGCCGTCGGAGCGGTCGTACACGTTGACCGCCAGGTCGTCCACGGGACCGGCGGAGACGTTGTGCACGGTGCTGCCGTGTCCGGCGAACCGCAGGTCGTACGCGAACGGCATGATGTTGACGCCCGGCCCGGAGAGCCTTCGCCGACCGCCCACCAGCTTCAGGTCGCGGCGCAGTTGTTCGTAGCGGTAGCGCTGGTGCGGCAGACCGGCGCGCAGTTCGCGGGAGACGCGGACCGCGAGGTCGCGCAGGCTGTCGTCGGCACGGACGGCGACACGCAGCGGCAGGATGTTGCGCACCATGGCCGGGACGCGCAGCGACACGGATCCGAGTCGGCCCATGGCGGGCAGGCTCAGGACGATCTCGGGCGCACCGGTGACCCGGTGCAGGTGCGCCACGGTCGCCGCGAGCAGTACCTCAGACCAGGTCACCGACAGCTCACGGGCGACCGTGCGCAGGACGTCCGCCTGGGCGGTGTCGAGGTCCGTGACGCGGCGGTGGAAGGTGCGGGCGGGCAGCGCCGAACGGCCGGCCGGGGTGGCCACCGGGGGGCGGTCGGCGTACCGGTCGGTCCAGTAGGCGCGGTCCTCCGCGTGGCGGGCGGACTCCCGGTAGGCGCCTTCCTCGGCGCGCACGGACTCCAGGGTGCCGAAGCCGCTGCCGGGGACGGGTTCGCCGGCCATGAGGGCCGTGTAGACCTGGGCCACCCGGCGGGCCACCAGGGAGAGGCCGAAGCCGTCGAGGGCGATGTGGTGGACGCGGTGGTACCAGAGGTACCTCGCGCTCCCGGTCCTCAGCAGGGCGTGGCCGAACACGGGACCGCGGGCGAGGTCCACCGGGCGGGCCATGTCCGCGGCCATCCAGGCGAGCGCGGCGGCATGCGGGTCCGGTTCGGCGGTGAGGTCGGCCGTGTGCAACTGCCAGTCGTCCGCGGGGGTTTCGACCTCCCTGGGACGGCCTTCGCCGTCCACGACGTAGGTGACGTTGAGGGCTTCGGTCTCGGCGATGACGTGGCGGAGCGCGGTGTCGAAGACGGCGGCGTCCACCGGGCCGTCGATGCGCACGTACTCGGCCGTGTTGTAGGCAGGGCTGTCCGGGTCGAGCTGCTGCCCGGTCCAGATGCCTTCCTGAGCGGCCAGCAGCGGGTGGCGGCGTGCGGGCTCAGGTGTCGGCACGTGCCGTACCTCCCTGTCGCTCGGCCAGCAACTGCCACCACTGGGCGAAGGAGGTGCGTTCGGCGAGGTCCACGAAGCTGACGTCCGCGCCCGCGGCCTGCCACCGTTCGAGCAGGGTGACGATGCGCAGCGAGTCGAGGCCGGCGTCCAGCGGGCTCTCCTCCAGGTCGACTTCGTCGGGCCGCAGGAAAAGGAGCTCCGCGAGGTCGGCGCGGAAGCTCTCCGGGGTGAGGGATTCAGGCATGGGTTCTCTCTACGACGGTGTTGTTCACGGCGTTGCCGGCGGCGTCAGTTGACCTTGCGGGCGGAGTCGCCCCAGAAGCGGTCGCGCAGTTCGCGGCGGAGGATCTTGCCGCTGGGGTTGCGCGGTATGTGGTCGATGAACTCGTAGCGCGAGGGCAGCTTGAAGGCGGCGAGGCGCGGGACCAGGAAGGTGTGCAGGTCCCGTGGGCTCGGCTGCTCCCCGGGGACGGGGACGACGAACGCGTGCACCCGTTCGCCCCAGCGCTCGTCGGGGGCTCCGACGATCACCGCCTCGGCCACACCCGGGTGGCTCTCCAGCGCGTTCTCGATCTCGGCCGGGTAGACGTTCTCGCCGGCGACGAGGATGGCGTCCTTGATCCGGTCCCGGATGAAGATGTAGCCGTCCTGGTCGACGTACCCGGCGTCGCCGGTGTGGATCCATCCCTCGACCAGGGTCTCCGCGGTCTTGTCGGGCAGGCCCCAGTACTCCACCATCCGGGCCGGGGTGTGCAGACACACCTCGCCGATCTCGCCCGGCGGCAGTTCCGTGCCCTCGTCGTCGATCACCTTGGCGCGGACGCCCGGATAGGGATGGCCCGCGGCCTGCATGCGCGGTCCGCCGGGGACGTGGTCGGCCGGCGGCAGGCAGACGGCGGTGTTGCCGGTCTCGGTGAGCCCGTAGATCTGGGCGAACTCGCAGTCCAGTACGGCGAGGCTCTCCTCCAGCAGGCTCTCGGAGATCGGCGAGCCGCCGTAGACGGTCTTGCGGAGCGTGGTGAAGTCCTTGGCGCCGATCCCTGGTTCGGTGAGCATCATGCGGAGCATGGCGGGGACCACGCAGGCCGTGGTGATGCCGAGGTCGCGGATCAGGTCGACGGCCCGGCGGGCGGCGAAGGCACGCATCGCCACGATCGTCGTGCCCGCGTTGAGGTTCTGCGTGGCCCACCACAGGCCGCCGATGTGGAAGCCGGGGATGCCGACGAGGGCGATGTCGCCGGGCTGCCAGTCGATCCAGTCGAGCCCCTCGCTCGCGAGGGCCGCACGGATGGCGAAGAAGCTGCGGTGGGCGAGCACGACACCCTTGGGAAGTCCGGTGGTGCCGCTGGTGTAGAGCTGGGCGACGGGGGTGTCGGCGGTGGCGTCCACCGTCGTCTCGGTGTCCGGAGCCTTGGCCTTCCACTCCGCGAAGCCCGGGCCGAGGGGGACGACCGTCTCGGGCGGCGCGGTCGGCATGCGCTCCACGATCGGCGTGAACTCCTCCTCCAGGAAGAGGAGTCGGGTGCCCGAGTCCTGGAGGATGTGGCTCACCTCGGGTGCGGTGAGCCGCCAGTTGACCGGCACCAGGACGGTGCCGCTCTTGGCGCAGCCGAAGAGGATCTCGTAGTAGTGCTCGGACTCCTTGCCCAGGTACGCCACTCGGTCGCCCTCGGTGAGTCCGGCGGCCCGGAGGGCGTGGGCGATGCGGTTGCTCTCGCGGTGCAGTGCGCCGTACGACAGGCTGCGGCCCTCGCAGAGCACGGCGGGGGTGTCGGGCCGGCGTTCGGCGTGGAAGCGGGTGGTCTGGACGAGCGTTTCCATGGGCGGTCCCTTCGCCGGCTCAGCGGACGTTGACGAATGCGAGCGTCGCCTCGCCGTCGCACCGGCCGCCGTCGGCGTCCCAGTAGCGGTACGAGGTCTCGGCGTGCAGGAACGGCTTGCCGCCGCCGGCACGCCGGGTGACGGACAGGAACGTCATCTCACCGGAGAATGAACGGGGGTCGACGGGGCGCCGGAACGTGCCTGCGAAGCGTGCGATGAGGATGTCCGGGAGCTGGTGTCGCCAGAAGTCGTCCAGGGTCCAGTTCTCGAACCCGGTCAGGAGTCCTTCCTGCACGGACTTCGCGACGAGGTAGTACATCATCTGGTTGTAGGCGATGTTGACCTCGGCCGAGTTCAGATGACCGGTGTCGTCGATGTAGCAGGACTGGGGGATCGCGAACTCGCAGCGAACCGAGGTGTGTTCGGGGCCTGCGGTGACCTCGGCGGACTTCAGGTATTTGCAGTGCTCCTTGTACGGCACCAGGACGCGCGCGAGGAGTTGCGTGTCGGTGGCGTACGAGCGGTCGACGGCCGGTGTGGTCATGGCACCCGTATCCCGTCGTGCAGCGTGCGCTCGTCGTGGACGGTGACGCGGTGGGAGACGGTCGGTTCCGGGGTGGTCGTGTGCCGGGCGCGGTGGATGAGGCTGCGGTTGTCCCAGACCAGCAGGTCGCCCTGCTCGAAACTCTGCAGGTGGATGTTGTCGTGTTCGAAGGTGTCGTCGAGCTGGCCGGTGGCCTCGAAGAGGCGGTGCAGCAGGCTGTCGTCGAGCGGTGTGCCGTCCGCGTCCTCGATGCCGACGGTGAAGCCCTCGCTGATGTACAGGACCGTTTCGCCGGTGAGGGGGTGGGCGAAGGTGGTGGGCTGCCGGACGGCCGGGGTCTTGCGCTCGACCTCGTCGATGATCTCGGAGAGGGGCCGGTAGACGTCGTGCGGGCGGATCTTGAAGTACTTGCGGACGGAGTGACGGCAGTACGTGCCGGCGATCTCCTTCTTCAGGTCCTGGGGGAGCCTCTCGTGGGCCCGGCCCATGTCGATGAAGTAGGTGCCGCGGTTCTCCCGGGGAATCACCTGAGGGTAGATCAGGGTGATGCCGAAGGGGTCGGGCATGAACTGGTAGTCGGCGTGCCAGAACTTGCCCGTCTTCGGCACGCCTATCTGCCTGCCGTTCTCCGGGACGTTGGAGGAGACGAAGATCTCCTTGATCTCGGGGTGGTGGTACATCGGTTCGTAGTAGGTCTCGGGGCGGCCGAGGCGCTTGCCGAGGTCCAGGAACTGCTGGGGCGAGAGGTGCTGCCCCTTCAGGACGGCGATCTTCTTCGTGTAGACGGTCTGCTTGAGCGTCTCGATGTCCGCGTCGGAGGCGCTGGTGTGGTCGAAGTCCTCGACCGTGACGCCGAGGGCCGAGCCGAGCTGTTCGGTGATCTTCACGGGTGTCTTCTTTCCTGGGAGGTCAGCGGGCCTTCTTGGCGTCGATCAGTGCCGCGGTGCCGCCGAGGGTGAGGGTGGGCCGCAGCTCGCTGTCGTGCACCGTGACGCCGAGGTCGCGCTCGATGCGGATGCTGATCTCGACCATCGTGAGCGAGTCGACGTCCAGGTCGGCGAAGGTGGCTTCGGGGGTGAGGCGGTCGACCGACGCGTCATGCAACTTCGCGAGGATCCCGACGAGTTGCTCGTAGGTGGTGGTGCTCATGAGGCGGTTTCGTCTCCTGGGTCGTACGGGTCAGCGGGCAGGGGAGGTAGTTCGGGCCAGGTCAGCAGGCAGGAGCCCCAGGTGAGGCCGCCGCCGAAGGCGGTGAGCAGGAGCCGGTCGCCGGGGCGGAGCGCCTGCCGGGCGACCGCGTCGGCCAGGGCGAGCGGGATGGAGGCGGCACCCGTGTTGCCGACGGCGTCGACGTTGGTCACGCAGCGCTCCCGGGGCAGGCCCAGGTCGTCGGCGACGGAGTGCAGGATGCGCAGGTTGGCCTGGTGGGGTACGAAGTGGTCGACGTCATCGGTCTTCCAGCCCGCCGCGCCCAGGACGGTGCGCGCGGACTCGGCCATGCGGATCACGGCGTGCCGGTAGACCTCGTTGCCGCGCATCGCGAAGTGCCGGTCGCGGCGCTGCACTTCACCGCCGGTCGAACGCTGGCGCGAACCGCCCGCGGTGATGGTGATCAGGTCCTCGTGCGCGCCGTCGCTGCCGAGGTCGAAGTGGCCGACGGCGCCGGGGTCGTCGGCCTGTCCGGCGCGCAGGACCACGGCTCCCGCACCGTCGCCGAAGATGATCGCGTTGGCCCGGTCCAGCGGGTCCACGATCGTGGAGTAGGCGTCCGCGCCGATGAGCAGGACCCGTTCGGCGACGCCGGCCGTGATCAGGCCGGCGGCAGTGGCAAGGCCGTACACGAAGCCCGTGCACACCGCTCCGACGTCGAAGGCTGCGGCCCCGGCCAGGCCCAGCCGCGCGGCTACGGCGGGGGCGGTGGCGGGGCAGGGGCGGTCCGGTGTGGTCGTGGTGACGATCACCGCGTCCACGGTGTCGACGCCGGCGTGGCGCAGGGCCCGGCGCCCGGCCTCCACGGCCAGGTCCGAGGTGGCCTGGCCGGGCTCGATGACATGGCGGCGGCGGATTCCCGTGCGGGTGCGGATCCAGGCGTCGTCGGTGTCGAGCCGCTCGGCGAGTTCGTCGTTGGTGACCACGCGGGGCGGCACCCATCCGGACAGGCCGCACAGGACGGCGGCCGGTGGACCGGGAGCGCTACTGGGCACGGCTCTTCTCCAGGTGTGAGGAGTTCCGGGGGGCGGCCCGGACGGGACAGGGGGCGGCAGGAGTGGACTAGGGACCCGTGGTCGTTCTGCGCAGGGCGAGGGTCAGCGGCACGCCACAGGCGATTCCGGCCGCTATCGCGAACACGGCGGCCCTGATGCCGGCCAGCGGGGTGCCGTCCGCCGGGTGCGGGCCGGCAGCACCGGCCAGCGCCACCAGCACCGCGAGACCCACCGCGCCACCGACCTGGAGGCTGGTGGAGGCGAGCCCCGAGGCCACGCCCTGGTCGTCGGGCGCGACACCGGCGGCAGCAGTGATCCACATGCCGGTCCAGGCGGCCCCTTGGCCCAGGCCCAGCAGCACGATGCCCGGCAGCAGCAGGGGGTACGAGCCGTGCTCGGTGAGCGCCAGACCGAGGGCGGCGGCTCCGGCGGCGCCGAGGGTCATGCCGCCGACCAGCATCCGGCGTACGCCGACGACGGCAACGGCCCGCTCCCCCGCCTGGGTTCCGGCAGCGACCACCAGAGCCGGGACGAGGAAGGCGAGACCGGTCGCGAACGCGCTGTAGCCGCGGACGGTCTGGAAGTACAGGGTCAGGAAGTACGGCAGGGAGCTGAAGGTGGCGCTGTACACGGCGGTCACCGCCATCGCGGCGACGAGCCCGCGGTGCCTGAACAGCCGGGTCGGCACGAGCGGATCGCGCGCACGCGTCTCGACAAGGGCGAAGAGCGCCAGCAGCGTCAGCGAGAGCACCGCGCTCACCAGGGCGGACGGGCTGCTCCAGCCGGCCTCGGGTGCGTGTACCAGCAGGAACACCAGGAGAGTGATGCCTCCGGTCCCGGTCAGCGCGCCCGTCATGTCGAATCTCCGCGCTCCGGTACGCGCTCCGGTACGCGCTCCGGTACGCGCTCCGGTACGCGGCACGTCCGCGGGGAACAGCACCCGGCCCGCCCACGCGATCGCCACCGCCACGGGGACGTTGACGAAGAACACCGACGGCCAGCCGAACGCCTCCACCAGCACCCCGCCGAGCAGGGAGCCGAAGCAGAGACCGCCGGCCCCCGCGGCCCCCCACACCGCCAGAGCCCGGTTCCGCTCGGGTCCTTCGGCGTAGATCGTGTTGATCAGGGACAGGGTGGCCGGGAACAGCAGGGATCCGCCGACGCCTTGGGCCGCCCGCACGGCGACCAGCGCTCCCGGGGTCTGCGCGAACCCTCCCACCAGCGAGGAACCCGCGTAGACCAGTGCCGCGGCGACGAACGTCCGGCGCCGGCCCAGCAGGTCCGCGGCCCGGCCGCCCAGCAGCAGGAAGCCGCCCGTCGTCACGACGTAGGCGCTCACCACCCACTGCAGGTCGTGCTGCGAGAATCCGAGGCCGGCGCCTATGTCGGGGAGCGCGACGTAGACGATGTTGTAGTCGAGCGCGATGACCAGCTGAGCCAGCGCCAGGACGACAAGGGGCAGTCGTGCCGACATCGTCCGGTCCCCCCTCACCGACAGCAAAGAAATAGAAATCGATACGAATGTCGAATCCGTCGATCATTTTCGGTCACGATAGCACCCCGAAGAGAACTTGAGAATGGACGTCCTGCGAATCGCTCAGGCTTGGATATTCGCCTTTTCGGGCAGCACTGAAAACCGACAGTGCAAAACTGCCGGTTCTTTTTCCAGGAGTTTCAGGCGGTCAGCCGTCTCCCATCAGTCGCCTGATTTCCGAGATGAGCGCCACCAGCGCACGCCGTTCCGGAACGGTCGTTTCCGGGTGCCAGAGGTCCACGAGGAGACAGGTGCGCGGACGATCGCCGCCGTTGCGCGCCTCATGTTCGAAGGAGTAGTCGAAGAGCAGGCAGTGGCCTTCCTGCCAGGAACGGGTCTCACCTGCGACGGTGATGGTGCATCCGGCGGGGATGTCCACGGCGAGATGCAGGTTGATGCTGAAGTTCCACAGGTCGCAATGCGGGGCGATGGACGCCCCGGGGAGCAGGGTGGAAAAGTGACATTCCAGGAGAGGGCATATCGCCTCCGTGTCGACGGCGAACTCCTGGAGCACCTTGTAGGCGGTGGGCACGGTCGCAGCCGATTCCTCCACCAGTGCCCCGCCGCGGTAAAGATGGAGAGCCTGCCAGTCCTCCTGGCGGGCCAGATAGTGCTCGTAATCGGAAAATGCCTCCCGATGCACCGCCCAGGCCGAGTTCAGCTCGTCCTTGATGACCGGATGAGCGGATTCCAGCGCTTCGACGACGGGGGTCAGTTCCGGATAGGCGTAGGGATCGTGCCACGGGGTGGGAGACAGTCCCGGCAGGATCCACCTGGCTCCCTTCTGGAGCGGATGCCGCCCTCCCCTTCCGGGTTCCAGCATCCGTTCCACCCTGCTGAGCGACTCCGCACCGTGATCGCTTCTGATCGCCGCGAACGCGTTCTCTATCTCGGGTGTCATGAGGCCCTCCTGACTGATGCCGCGGCCGTGCGCCGTGCCGCGTCGTCGCATCAGTAGTCGGACAGGAGACCGACTGAGTTCCCGCGACTTCCGGCCAAGCTGCCGCGACCTCAGCGGAATTGACGCTTCCGCGGCCCCGGGGTGCCGAGCCGGCGACGAGCCGGGCAACGGACGTCACGCAGCCGCATGCCGTTCCCGGCTTCACGGCAACCGGACCGGGAACTCACGACCACCGGCTTCCGACTCCTTATGTGTGACCTGGAACACGAGATACGTCGCCGCAACCCTCAGAAGAGCCGCCGGTCCGGTTCTGGCTCCCCTCGGTGCGTGCGTCGGAGCACTGACTCTGCTGGTCGCCTACACGGGCAGCGGAGCGGCCGGGGATCCGCCGCCGAGGATCTCCGTGGTGGATTCACGGCTCGTCGCTCCGGCCGGGGCCGCCTCCACCGTCGCCTACTTCGAGATCCGGAACACCGGTGCCGTCGGCGACACGCTGCTCTACGCCGACTCCCCGGAGGCGGGCATCAGCATGCTCCGTACGACCGGCCCCGGACGGACCGAGCGGGTGCGGTCCGTCCGGGTTCCGGCCGGCGGCAGCGTACTGCTGGATTCCGCTTTCGGTAGGTGTAGTAGTCACAGCCGGGGAGGCACTTCCACATGAGGTGCTCGGACGGGATCGTGCCGCGCAGGTAGACGAGGGCAGCGACGCGGCAGCGGACTTGATCGCACGGGTCGCTATCGAACCGCAGATCGCGCCCCTGCCGGAGCAGCTCCTGCAGCGCGGTCAGTTGCACCTCACTCAGCTCCATGCTCCGCGCAGCGACTGGGCAGCCCGAAGGGCACCACGGATCAGCCGCTGGTGGGTACATCTCACCCCCGGATAGCGCGGTCACCGCCAGGACGGCGGAACAGCCCGTGCTTTGATCTCGGTGAGGCGGAGTGGCACGGTGATGACGAACTGGCGGCAGAAGTCGAACTCTTCCTGGTTGGGGGCGTATCCGGGCTCTGCGGAGATGCTGGGTGTCGTCGCATTGCCGTAGTAGCCCACGCCCGGGGTGAGCCGGGTGAATCGCTGGTATTGGTGGAAGTCCACGCCCAAGGCCAGGAGGCGCATGCCCTCCTGCAGAGCCCGGGTGACGTCGCGTGTCCTCGTGTACTCCTTGGCGAGGAGACCCGCCTCGTGGTGGCGGCAGCCCGGCCTGTGCCCGGCAACACCGCGGATGCCAGGGCATGGAGGGACTCCGGACTGGCCGGGCAGTGCCACGGCGTGACCGTGCTCGGCGACGGCGCCTACATCAACACCGGGCTGATCGTGCCGCATCGCAAACGGCCTGGCAGGGCGCTGCTGAAGGGCGAGGAAGAAGACAACGCCGCCCACCGCAAAGTCCGCGCACGCGTCGAGCACGTCTTCTCCCGCATGAAGAACTACAAGATCCTCCGCGACTGCCGGCAGCGCGGCGACGGCCTCCATCACGCGGTCCAGGCCGTGGCCCGCATGCACAATCTCGCCCTTGCCGCATGACCCGCCAAACCCAGCCTCCCGCCCCAGGCTGCTTGCTCACAGCCTTGTGCAACACCCTTTAGTCAGTGCAGTGGAATTTCTTTGTTTCGCGAGGGACGAAGTCGTTGACAAAGCGTTGGAGTTTCTTATAGCCAGTGGGAGTATCCTCGACGCGATCGCCCCAGAAGTCCACCACGATGGACACGTACGCGTTCCTGGTGTTACACGTTGCCTCGACCACGGCACGGCCACTTCCGATCGACGCATGTCCCGGGAACGTGACTTTTCGCTGGGCAGCGTACTTGTACGGCGACCCCACTTTGTTCCAGTCTGTCGGGTCCGGCGCCCGATCCCATCGCCTGACAGCGACGGACAGGACACCACGGCCGTCCACGCTCAGGTCACACTGTGCGCCGGGGTGTGACTCGAAGGGCGTGTATTTCTGCTCCAGGCTGTCCCCATTCGGAACCAGCGGCGCCAGGACCGAATTATCAACGGGGACATGGCAGAAATTAGCTGGAACGTTAGGTTGCGTTTTACTGCAACCCGCCACCATGAGTACAACAGCCCCACAAAAGGCCAACTGCGCAGTGCGCCACGCTTTCGCCATCAGTGAATTCCCGCCATACCGCGGAACTGGGCACCGCCATCATTGGCCCAGCCTTCGATTTGCTTGTACACGCCGTCATTGGGTGAATATCCGGGGTGATCGTGACTGGACGCCCAGTCGGAGTTGACTGAGTACCACTGATCGGCGATGGAATTGAGCTGATTGCGACGCAGGTGGTAGGTCTGCTGGCTATCGCTGGTCAGCTTGTCGGCCTGGTGCTGTTGCTCATCTATGATCCAGGCACTGGTGAGCACGTCCGCTCCACGCTGGGCAGCATCTCCGTAAACCGGGATGAAGTTCAGCGCACCTCCCAAAGTGTGATAACTCCACGCCTTGTCCCAGGTGTAGTCGTGTTGATCACTCTTGAGCGCGGCGTACCGGCCATCCTCCATGAACCCGACGGCGTATCCGGCCGAACTGAGGGTGTCCTCCGGCCGTCGCGATCTGTCGTGGATGTCGTCCATGATGGCGTAGTTCATACCCTCATGAAGCAGACCATAGGAGTGCTCGCTCCGGGAGATCTGCTTGGTCATTTCCATGACCTGATTCTGATCCAATGTGGGGCCGACATCGGGGTGGCGCCTACCGCTCGGGTCGCTCATCGCTACATAGGTCTCGTGACCGTGGTTGGTCATGATCTTTGCCATGTCGTCGCGCAGGGATGACGGCATGTCGTCTCCCTGCTTGGACAGGACATCCAGCGCATGTACGAACACCCTGTTGTTGGCGTCCGTGTGCGAGGTCGGTCCCACCGGGCGGGGCCCGTGGGGGTCGATACCGGTGGCTGCCGCGGTCAGGGCGTCGCCCAGTCCCCTGCGATCATCCGTGTCTTGTGCATCGGGCCCGTTGATTTCCCGCTCACCCCGCCATTCGGTGGTATTGACGACGTCCCAGTCTCGGTCCTTGAGGAGGTAGTGGAGACGGTCGTTGCTGCCATCGGCGTGCGGATCGAGGTAGCCGGCGGACGCCTCCGGGGCACGGGCCATGATGCCCAGGGCGCCGTCAACGGGGTCATTGGCGAACCAGCCGTCGCCGTTCTTGCCGTCGAAGTTGCCGTAGAGGTCCCAGGCGTTCGGGTGGTCCTTCTCCGCGGCGATCGCGCCGTCGGTGACGTCGGAGAGGAACTGCGGTGAGTAGCCACTATGTCCCTGCTGCATCAGCGTGACCAGGCTCTGGTAGCCGCGCACCTGTTGGCCGTGTCCCTTGGCGACCGTGTTGACCTTGTCCCCGGCAGCCTTGAGGTCGTACTCGTCAGTGCCGTGTTCCCGCAGGTCGTTGCCGAACTTGATGTAGAACTGGGCGTCGTCGGTCCGCAGCCAGTTGTTGAAGGCATCGTTGTACCCCTTTGACCCGAAGGGCAGATGTCTTCCGTTCGCGTCCTTGAAGTCGGGGACACTTGTGGCAGTCGCCAGCGAGTCGGCTATGCCTCCGTTGATCTGCAGGTAGGCGCTCTTGTCCTTGGTGTCGTCGAAGTACGCCAGGTCGTCGATCTTGTTGGTGAGCTTGAGAGTCTTGTCCGCGCCGAGAGAGCTGAAGAGGGTCTGGCTGAAGGCCTTGTCGTGGGAGTTGTCGCGCATGAGGCGCTGCCACTCCTTCAGGTCGTCGCCTTGCAGCTTGTCGCCGTTCAGGATCTGGTTCGCGTACTGCTTGGCCTCGCGGGCCTCGTACACCTCGATGTCGCCGACGGCGGAGCCGTTGAAGGTGTGGCTCTGCCCGTTGACGGGGTCCAGCATGCGCTGGAACCAGCTCTTGATGCCGGCCGCCTCATGGAGAGCGAGCCTGACGCCCTGGTCGGCGTCGTCCACCTTCTGTACAGCGTCCTTGATCTTCTGCGTCCAGCCTGCCTCAGCTGCCTTTGCCAAAGAGGCGTGTTTGGGATATTCAGGGTCGTTCCGGTAGGGGGCGAGCTTGCTGAAGTCGTAGACCGCCTCGCCCTTGCTGTTGACGGACATCTGGTCCGCCTTCGCCTGCTGGACGACGTCGTTCACGTCGCCGATCAGCTTGGAGAACTGCTGATGCGCGTCCCGCAGAATTGAGGCGATGGCGCGGGCTTCTGTCTGCGCGCCCTTGAACTGTTCGCGGGTGGCCGCCAATTGCGCGGCCATGGCAGCGGCGGTGAGACCTGCTGTGCCCTCGGTCGCGGCCGACTCCACCTTCGCGGCATAGAGGGCCTCCAGGTCCTCGAAGCCGCCGGCCATGGCCTCCCAGTCGGCGGCCGCCGTCGTCAGAGTGCCGAGCTTGATGGTGACCAAGTCCTGATAGCTGAGCATGCCCGTCCTTCCCCCAGTCCCCGTTTCCCCGTTTTCCTAGATCTAGCGCCGGGGGTGGGTCCTGGCATCGATCTGCGCTGTCCGGCTGCCGACGCCATAGTCGACGTACTGGAGATGCTGGTGGCTGTCCTCCAGCGCCTCCTGGTCCTGCCCCAGGCGACCCTTCAGGTTCTTGACCTGCAACTCCCACTCAGCATGGGCGTCCTTGAGCCCGGATCCGGTCTCCCAGCCGCTGAACTCTCGCACGGCCGTGGCGGAGGACTCGTCGGCGTGACTGCCGGCCTTGTCCGTTTCCCGCGGTATTTCACCCTGCAACGCCTTGGCTGCGGCGTCCTTCCCCGCTTTGTTTGTCTTCAGATCAGGCGCGCCCCCAGGGCTGCCTCCTCCGGTACCCGCAGCACTGTCCAGCCGCATCTGGTTCTGCCGATGGGCCAGCGCGTCAGCCTTCAGCTGCTCCCACTCGTCCCACGCCATCTCAGGACCTCCCCCGGTAGTTGCTGTCTCCGTACCACGTGGTCTGCCCCGGTCCCGGTGGCATGGCCACTGGAGCATGGGCTACCGCCGCTGCACGTCGGCGCTTACGAAACGCTCCGGCGATGAGAACCCCACCCGCAAGTACGACAACTCCAGCGCCCCCGAAAATCCATGGCAGCGCAGCGCCGTTGGTCTTGGATGCGGATGCCGTCGAGCTGCCCTCATCCCTCGCCGACGCCGTGGCGGCCCCCTTGGGCGTCTTGGACGCGGCCTGCTTGAAGTCAGGCAACGGGTACACGTCAGCAGGACCCGGGACGCCGGGGCTGGTCAGCGCGATGCGGGGGCGGACGGCGCCGTAGCCGAGGGAGTCGGTGCGCTCTTTGCCACTCGTTGGCTTGCTCGCGGTGTTGAGCATGACCCGTAGGACCTGGTTGTTGGTCCAGTTCGGGTGCTTGGACCAGATCAGGGCGGCGGAAGCGGAGGTGAGAGCGGTGGCGTCGCTGGTGCCGTGTGAATTACACAGTTCCGTGCCGCCGAGGCAGGCGGAGACGATATTCTCGCCCGGCGCGACCAGGTCAACCTGAGGGCCGTGCTCGGACTCCTTCGTCGCCGTGACGTTTCTGTCGATGGCTCCGACACCCACCGCACCCGGAGTCGCCGCCGGGTACTGCAATGCGTTGAGGGTGTCACCGTCGTTGCCCGCAGCTGCGAAGATCAGCTTTCCTTTGGACAGTGCGTAGGCGACGGCGTCTGTCAGCTCCCGGGATTGCGTGGTACTCCCCGCCGAGATGTTGATGATCTGGGCATCCGAATCGGCCGCGAACCGGATGGCCTTCGCCGCGGCAGTGGGAAAGTCATCCTGATTGCCGTCGGTGCGGTTGCGTTCGATGAAGCCCGGGATTCGGATTGGCATGATCTTCGCGCCCGGGGCCAGGCCGTACGAGCCCGTGGTGGCGCTTTTGGCGCCCGTGCCGGCGATGAGGGCAGCAATGGTGGTGCCGTGGCCGTCGTAGTCCGTGCGTTCGTCACCGGCCCGCCTGGAGAAGTCCTTGCCCGCCACGACCTGGCCGCGCAGATCCGGGATGTCGGCCTGGACGCCAGTGTCGATCACGGCAACAGTGATTCCCTTGCCCGTACTGGTCCTCCACATCTGCTCGGCGTGCATGGCGTCGAGGTACCACTGCCGCTCACGGACGGTGTCTGCGTGGGCGGGTGTGATGGCAAGGCTCGCCAACAGGACCCCGACGGCTACGGACGCGGCCCGGCTGCGCCATCCGGCCTGCTTGCTGCGGCTGCGCATCGTCATCCTTCTCGTCCTATGTCTCCATCGGGCCCTTTGGGCAGGGGCGGCGGCTTCAGCCGGTTGTCCCTTGCTTCTGCCAGGTGATCCCTCTCCTCTGCCTCATGATCCCTGTGCTCTGTCCGGTCGGTCGCGCCGGGGCCGGAGCGCTTGTCGCGAGCGGAGCGGTCGTCGCGCTTCGAGGCGGTGGAAGAACCCCGGGATGCTCCACCTTGTCGCAGCAGCTGCTCGTCTTCGGGTGCTCCCTCTCTGGCTCGGACATCACGTGTGGTGAACCCCGCCCGACCGCGGCCCCGGGATGGTTTGGGTTGCCCGCCGACGATCCCATTGGACGGGGCAGGCATGCGCCCTCTTGCCGTGCCCTCCCGCTCCGCTGCGGGATTCTCACCGCGGGCCGGCGCGGCCCCTGCAGCAGGACGGCCCGGCACTGCACCGCGGCCCCTGAGAGGCTGCTGCTGGTTCGGAGTACCACCGATGACGTTGCCGCGTGGAATCGCACCACCAGACCGTCCTGCCGTTGGCGAGGCGGGACGACCGCCCGAGATACCGCGGGTAACTCCAGTGGAGGGGGAGCCAACCGGCACGCGCGCAGTGCCGGACTGACCGCCGGTCTCACCAGGGCCAAAGGGACCGGAGAATGCGCGCCCTGGGGGACGCGGATTCGTGGACGTGCCTGGTCCAGTCGGCGTGACCGGAGGGCGTCGGCCCTCGTTCAGGGGACGCTCACCGCCTCCCCGGACCCCTGACGGCGGCGTCGGTCCGGTCCCGAACACAGGGGGGAGCGGCCCTGTCGCCGAAGGCAGCCGACCGTCCGGGCCGCCTGGTGCGACGGACGGTGGCGAAGGGGAGGCAGGAAGCACCGGCGAGGACGGCAAGTTCTTTACGCTGTCGATCGCCGTGTTCGGTGCATCCTCGTGAGTTCGTGGCGGTGTATCCGACACGTCAGCCGGGTTCGTCGGGTGGTTTGGGGTCGTCGGGTGGTGTGGCAGGGACACCCTCGGCACCGGACTTGACTCGCTCCTGCCGGAGCCAACGGTCGGCTGCCGCTCTGGTACCGCTGTTCGCGCGGTCGTCCCCGGGGTTGCCTCGCCGCCAGCTTTAGGGGCGGAAATGTGGGTTTCGCCGCCGCGCGAATCCGGCACAAACCGCTGAGGCAACTCCGGGAACTTCGGCGCCTCCAGGGCGTTGATCTGCTCCGTCGATGCCGTGTACGACTGGGCGAGCTTCATCATCAGCCCGCCGGCCTCGGTGCGAGAGTTGGTGTACGAGGTCTTGGCCTTCGTCACCGCGGAATCCGACGGACCGCCGTCGTGACTGCCGACATCCGTCGCCTTCGCCGCGTGCGCGTCCAGCACCGAGCGCGCGCTGACACTCTGGTTCCGCAGCATTTCCAGCTGCGGCTTGACCTCGTGCAGCGTGTCCGCCGCGTGCCCCAGCCACTTGCCCGCATTCTCGCTGTAGTCACCCAGGCTCAGTGTGGCCAGCGCGGCCTGGTTGCACCAGATCCGGAACGCCTCACCGCCCTCACCCTCCCACTCGACGGCCAGACTGTGAGTAAGCAGATCGCCGCCGATCTCCTTGATCGTCCCGGCAGCCTCCGTCAGGAGCACACCGAGACCGCTGACCGTCGGCCCGTCGGCGGACTCGACCATGGCCCACAGCTGTTCAGGATCCTGGACAAAGAACCGGGTTTGGCTGATCGACTCCCACATGCGGCCAGCAAAGTCAGACATGGAGCCGTACCGCCTTCCCCGTTGTGGACGCCCCACCGCACTGCCACGACGCCACGAACATCACAGATCACCGGCCTGCGAGTCCGACCTGGAGCCGTGCCGGCCCCGGCTGGGCCCGCCCACCCCGCTATTAGCGTGTCCCTCCGCTCCCGGCCGAGCCCCATCAACAGCCAGTTTGTCGGCCTCGACGCGGATTCGGTGAAGGCGAGCGCGAACACCGTCATCGAGATCGTGATAGTTGCTCTTCGACGCGTCCACCGTGACCATCAACCCCTCGATCTGCAACGCCAGCATCCTGGACAGGTGCTCCAGTCGGGAGTGCACACTGCTGTAGGCGTTGTGGAGCGCGTTGGCCTCCTCGAAGTTGCCCAACCGTCCCGTCGGCAGGGCTCCGTCCGAGATCCTGTGCGGGGCAGCCTTCGACTCCTCCAGGCGGGTCAGGAGGTCATCCACCCGGTTCTTGAAGGTCGTCAGAGTCTCGCCCTCGACACGCAACTGGGCCATGGCGGCACCGACGCCTGCAATCGGCGCGATGCCAGACGCGGCAAGCGCACTTGCCGACGCTTCCGCCGCAGCAGCAACTGCCTGCGGGTCCTCCCCCTTGTCGGCCACCACACCCTCCCCCGGACAACCGGCCGCCAGCAAGCACACTCAACACTCGCTGTGTCGTACCCCTGTCGATTCCGTGAACAACAGAAGCAACTCAGGCACGATAGCTGCGATCTCGGTTCCCGGCGGAGCCCTGACGCCCCAGCAGATCACTGCTGGCTGAAAGGCGACCATGGCTTACGTCACAACTGGGCTTTTACTCCCGCATGCGGCCGAGCTGCTTAATCGTAACGCGGCGGCGATCCTCAGCAGGTCGCTGTAGCGGGGGTCGGCCTCACCGGATTCGATGCGCTGGTTGGCTGCGGCTCAGGCCGGTGGTGGCGCACAAGCTCTCCTGGGTGTGGCGGGGGCCGACTCCAAGGTCTGCGATGCGTTCGCCCAGTTCGCGACGCTGCTTACTGCTGGATTCCGCTTTCGGTGGGTATAGCAGCAGGTTGCGGGTACTCGGGGGCCACGGTCGACTACAACCTCTGGTTCCGCTCCACGGGCAGGGTGACCGTGCGGACGCCGGTGGTCGCGGGCCCGAGGTGACAGGACCCGCAGCGACGGGTGCCGGCGCCGCCCTCACGGTGGTGCGGAGTTGACGCCGGCTCCGTCGTCCTCAGGCCGCCGTGGGGGTCCGAGCGGGAGTGCGGCGGGCGGGCTCCCGTAGGTCCGCGTTCGGGCCGGCGCCCTCTGCCTCGACGAGCAGGCCCATGAGAGTCATCCGGGCGCGGGCCACTCGGGAACGGACCGTGCCGACCGGGCAGCCTCCGACCCGGGCCGCCTCCTCGTAGGACAACCCCACCACCTGGGTCAGGACGAACGCCTCACGGCGTTCGTCGGGGAGCGTGTCCAGCAGGTCGAGCAGCGCGATGCCGTCGTCGAAGCCCGGCAGGCCGCGCGGCTGGGCGCACTCGACGGCCAGCTGCCAGTCCTGGGTGTCCGCCGTCCGGGGCCGTACGGCGGCTCGGCGGAAGCTGTCGACGACCGCGCAGCGGGCGATGGACAGCAGCCAGGTACGGGCCGAGGCGCGCCCCTCGAACCGGTGCAGGCTGTCGAGCGCGCGCACGAACGTGTCCTGGGCCAGGTCGTCGACGTTCTGCGGATCGGCCCCCAGATGGGCGACGTAGCGCAGCACGTCGGCGTGCAGGGCACGCACGAAACGTTCGACCGCGTCCGGGTCACCGCTCCGGGCGGCCAGTGCCCAGGCGGTCGCCGCCGCGTCCGCCGAGGCCCTCTGCGTTCGTGGAGCAGACAGGACAGAAGTGATCACGAGGTGTCCTTCTCAGTCATCCGGAGCCCGGCCTGTCGTGAGGCCACGGCTCTACGGTGAGTGGGGTCCAGCCGTACGGGTGGTACGGCGGTGCCCGGGGCTCGCGCAGGCTCGTGTGCGTGTGGCAGCGCGTGCAGTTCCTCAGGAACGGGTCACGGCACGGCTGGTGAAGTCTTCTCAGGAAGGCTCAGGAGACCTGCTGCTGAAGAAGAAGGAGGAGAGCGAGGAGAGCCCCGGTGGATCCGGCTGTCTCAGGCGACAGCGGTACCCAGGGGCGGCCCCCGGGAGGTGATCGCGTAGCAGAGAAGGAGTCGCGCCAGCGGCCGGCGACCGGAGTCGGGGCCCCTCCGCACGGTCGTACGGCACTGCGGCACGGGCAGGGCGAGCAGCATCCGCAGGGGTGCCACCAGGCGGGCGGCCACGGCGCGCAGGATGCGGAAGACGGCACGCTCGCCGTACGCGAGCCACAGGCCGCACAGGACCGCGGCGATCAGGTGGGCGGCGAACATGCCGAACGCGGCGCCGCCTCCCATGCCGTGGGCACCGTACATGCCGGGCTCCAGGTGCGGCATGGAGCCCGCACCCGTGTATCCCATGCCCGTCATGTCCATCGCGTCCATGGGCACGGAGCCCATGTGCATGGAGCCCATGCCCTGTGTCACGCCGGACGTGCCCGCGTGCGGGCCGGACGTGTGCGGGCCGGACATGTGCGACTGTGCCAGGGAGAAGGTCTCGTGGAGCACCGCCTGGGCGGCGACCACGACGGTGACGATCAGCGCGTGTCCGCGCTCACGGCCGGCGAGGCACCAGCCGGCGGCACCCGTTCCGGCGGCACCCGCCGCCATGGCCCACCAGGACACCGGGGCACCGGACATCATCACGTGGCCGAGGGCGGCGAGCAGCACGCAGGCGGTGGCGAACACACCGGCCCGCAGCGTGCGGCACCACCCTCTGACAGTCATGACGCGCCCATCTTCGCACCCGCGGTCCGGTAGTTGTCAGGGGGTACGCAAGGACACGTGCCCTCGGACTCAACCACAGCAGGGTGACACACAGCACACCGATGGGGCGGGAACTCGGCGGGCCCCGGCAGCGACTTCTGGAACGCCACCGCTTGAGAGCAACTTACGAGCACATGAGAGCCATCACTGTCGGAACACGACCGTTCCAGGTCGGACTACGACCGCGGGCAGCTTCACCAGGCCGCTGCGGCTGAACGTCAGTGTGAACGAGACCAGGTCGCCCGCGCGCCACTCGCCGGCCGGGGCCGTCACCGTCAGGTCCACCCCGTACGGCGACATCGCGAGGCTCTCCCCCGCCCGTATCTCGATCGAGTCGACCGGGGTCCGGTAGGCCGTGGCGCCGCTCCCCATGCGGTGGCGGGCCAGACTCACTCCGCCCGGAGCGCCGGTTGAGGTGACACCCACCAGCCGGTCGGCCGAGCCGCCCTCGTTGGTGAGGCGGAAGAACGCCGCCGTCTCGCCGGAACCGGCGGCCGGGAGGAGGACGCGTCCCTCGGTGACGCTCATACGGGGCGGACTGCCCGCGTTGCCCGTACCGACCCAGGTGGTCAGGCCCGCGAGGGCCACGCTGGAGGCGGCGACGGGTACCAGGGCGGCGAGAAGGGTGTCGGTCAGTCGTCGGCGGTCGGTGAGCCGGGCCGAGAGGCGGGTGCGGAATCCGTTCACCGGTGACCGGCCCTCCCCTGCCGGCGCCCGCGCGCCGGGGCGGGCGACGGCTGCCAGGCACGCAGGCGCAAGCTGTTGCCCACCACCAGCACGGAGCTGGCCGACATGGCGGCCGCGGCCACCATGGGATTGAGCAGACCGACCATGGCGAGCGGAACCGTGACGACGTTGTAGGTGAACGCCCACGCCAGGTTGGCCCGGATCGTGCCGAGCGTGCGCCGGGCGAGCCGGACGGCGTCCCCCAGGGCTTCGATGTCCCCGCGCACGAGCGTCAGGTCGGCCGCACCGATGGCCACGTCCGTACCGCTGCCCATGGCGATGCCCAGATCGGCGACGGCGAGCGCGGCGGCGTCGTTCACGCCGTCGCCGACGACCGCGATGCGGCCGCCCTCGTCCTGCAACCGCCGTACCAGGGCGGCCTTGTCCTCAGGCGTACAGCGGGCGTGTACTTCGTCGATGCCGAGCGCGTCGGCCACGGCCCGGGCGGGTGCCTCGCGGTCGCCGGTGGCGAGCACCGGGCGGATCCCGAGCCTGCGCAACCGGTCCACGGCACGGTAACTGCCGGGTCGGACGACGTCGCCGACCTCGATCACCGCCTCGGCCACCCCGTCCACACACACGAGGACCGGCGTGTGCGCTGCGGTCTCCGCCGCGGCGAGGGCGTCCGCCAGCGCGGTGGGCAACTCGCCGTCCGGCACCAGCACTTCCACCGTACGGCCGTCCACGCGGCCGCGGACCCCCCGCCCCGGCGTGGCCGCGAAGTCCCGCACAGGGGGCAGCGGCTCCTCGGCCGCAGAGCGCCGCGCGTACGCGGTGACGGCCCGCCCGAGCGGATGCTCCGAACCCTGTTCCACGGCACCGGCCAGGCGGAGGACGGCTTCCTGACCCAGGCCGCCCGGATCGGCGGTGACCCGTGCGACGGTCATGTGGCCGCTGGTCAGCGTGCCCGTCTTGTCCAGGACGACCGTGTCGACGTGCTGGAGAGCCTCCAGCGTCTGCGGGCCGCTGACCAGCACGCCGAGCTGGGCTCCGCGGCCGGTGGCGGCCATCAGGGCGGTGGGCGTGGCCAGGCCGAGCGCACAGGGGCAGGCCACGACGAGCACGGCCACGCACGCGGTGATCGCCGCCTGCGGATCGGCCCCGGCCCCGAGCCAGAAGCCGAGCACGGTCACCGCGACGGTGAGGACGACGGGCACGAACACCCCGGCGACGGCGTCGGCGAGGCGCTGTGCCCGCGCCTTGCCCGCCTGAGCCTCCGTCACCAGCCGTGTGATACGGGCCAGCTGTGTGTCGGCCCCGACCGCGGTGGCTCGGACGAGCAGCAGACCGCCGGCGTTGACGGCCCCGCCGACCAGCGCCGAGCCGGGCCCCACCTCGACGGGTTCGCTCTCGCCGGTGACCAGCGAGAGGTCCACGGCGGAACTGCCCTCCGCCACCCGGCCGTCGGTGGCGACCCGCTCGCCGGGACGCACGACGAAGACCTGGCCCACCCGCAGCTGCCCGATGGGGACGGAACGCTCGCCGTGCTCGTCGCGTACGGACACCTCCTTGGCGGCGAGCTGTGCCAGCGACCGCAGGGCAGCTCCGGTCCCCCGTCTGGCCCGCGCCTCCAGGAACCGCCCGGTCAGCACGAACAGCGGGACGCCGACCGCGGCTTCCAGGTACACGTGCGCGGCACCGTCCGACGCGGACGGCAGCAGACTGAACGGCATCCGCATGCCGGGGTCGCCCGCTCCGCCGAGGAACAGCGCGTACGCCGACCAGGCGAAGGAGGCCGCGACACCGAGCGAGACGAGCGTGTCCATGGTGGCCGTGGAGTGGCGCAGGCCGCGTAGCGCCCGCGTGTGGAAGGGCCAGGCGCTCCACACCGCGACCGGGGCCGCGAGCATGAAGCACAGCCACTGCCAGTTGCGGAACTGCAGGGCCGGCACCATCGACAGCACCAGGACGGGGACGGCCAGCAGCGCCGTGACGACGAGCCGCTCGCGGTCCTGCCGGGTGGCTGCCCCGGTCCCGTCCTCGTCGTCTGCTGCCTCGTCGTGTCTCTCCGGCGCGGGGGGCTCGGGCAGCGCCGCCTCGTATCCCGCCTGTTCGACGGCCGTGACCAGGTCGTCCGGCAGGATGCTCGCCGGATGGCTGACCCTGGCGCGTCCGGTGGCCAGATTGACGGTCGCCGTGACCCCGTCGAGCTTGGCGAGCTTCTTCTCCACCCGCCGCACACACGCAGCGCACGTCATACCGCCGACCGTCAGGTCCGTGACCACGAGCGGCGCCATCGATTCGGTTCCCATCACTCACCGCCCCCGTGCATCCCGGGCATGTCGCCCGTGTCCCCGCCGCCCCCGCTGCCGCCCCTGTCGCCGACGCCGGTCCCGGCCCCGGCCCCGGTGCCGTGCATACCGGGCGCCACCGGGCCGGCGGCCGATCCCACGGCGTAGGACACCGAGAAGACCAGCACCAGCAGCAACAGGAAGCCGCAGAGTGCGGGCGGGGGCATCAGGCTGCGGGGAACCACGCCCGCGTCGCGGGACGAAAGTCGGGACTCGGCCATGCTCGGCCTTCCTGGTCGCGTCGAACCGTCGTACGGCGCAGAGCAGCTGCCGCCGCACCGCTGTAGCAGTCGGGCGGATCGGGAGCCGAGTTCCGGTTTCGAATTGTGGCGTGCGTCACATGACACACGCGTGCCGGCCTGCTCCTACGACGAGGCGTCGGCGTTCGCTTCGGCCTGGCGAAGGAGGCCGGGGCTTAGGTGCGGACGGTCCGGCCCCGGCACAGCGGCCCCGCGATCCCCGCGAACTCCAAGTCGAGCCCGATGCCGTCGCGTTCGGCGTGGAGGTGCAGATGGGGCTCCGTGCTGTTGCCGGAGTTGCCTACCTCGCCGAGCACCTGCCCGGCGCGCACGGGGTCACCCGTCACCACGGTCACCGTGCCGCGGCGCAGGTGGGCGAGCTTGACGATCTCGGCACCCGTGTCGATGAACACATGGTTGCCGTAGAGAGGTTGGTATCGGATGGTGCCGGGTTCCTGGTCGTCGATGTGACCGGCGGCGGAGATCACCGTGCCGTCGCACGGTGCGTACAGGGTCTGCCCGTACACGAGATAGCTCTCGCTTCCTCCGCGCCTGCCTGCGCCGCGTGCTCGCGCACCGCCGGGGCCGACCTGGATCACGTCCAGGGCACCGCGCTGCTCGGGGGCGGGAGTGTGATGGTTCAAGCCGGGTCCGCCGCCTTGTACGACGTACCAATGGCCGCCCTGCAGGGGGAAGGTGAGGGGCCGCGACACGGCAGTCCCCCAGCGATGGCGCCGTACCCGGACCAGGAGCCATCCGAAGACGGCGACCAGGACGACGCCCACGACCAGTTCGCCCTCGCCGCCGCCCGACCTCGGCAGAACCGGCAGCCGCCACGCGGAGGCGAGGCCCACGAGCGCCCCGGCCTCCACGGCCCGGCGTATCCACCACGGCAGGCGCGCCGGCGTGCACCAGCCCTCCATGAGCAGGTACCCGGCGGCGACGATGAGCAGGCGGCCGCACCAGGCGACGCGGGAGGGGGCCTGCCAGCACGCGTCGATGCGGGCGGCCAGGAGCAGCACCCAGACGATCCACACCAGGGCGGCGCGCGCCCCGTGGGGGATGCGCACGCGCGGCGAGCGATACGCGCCCGGAGCGATCAGGAGCCCGTCGAGCACCTGGCCGTCGCCCGTGGCGGCGAAAGCGAGGGTGCGCCCCTTGGTGCCTTCGATCACCAGGCCGTCGGGGGTATCTCCTACGCCGGTGATCTCGCCGACCCGCGCGCGGGTACCGTCCATGATCTCGTCGAGTCGTTCGCGCCCCACGGCGGCGGCCACGCGCGGCGCGAGAGACTCCCGTCGGTCGGGCTCGGCAATGAGGAACCTGTACAGGATGTCGGCCGCCGGCTGCCCCGTGCGGCCGGGGGCCGTCGGTTTCTCCGTCTCCTCACGCATCGGTCGCACCGTCCCGCCCGGCCGCCAACGCCACGGGGGTCCTGCCGCGTGCCGGTTGCATCAGGGGCCAACTCCGGTGCACAAGACGGACTTTGACGGACCGGAAGCGACGTTCGAGCGACCGGGGGTCGTCGTCGCGCAGGCATGCGCAGTCCGCGCCGATCATCAACAACCCGAAACACACGAGGCCCATACACACCATGATCCCAGGTGCATGCCCTCCAGGGCCGGTGATCTTCCGGAAGCCGGCCCCGCAAGGCACTGGACACCGCGTTGGTGTCGCCAGAGCCCGCAGGTGTCGACGACTCTCCTCGGGGCAGTCGGGATCGTAGAGACCCGCGACGGCCCTGGGCACCAGACGGCCCGAGCGGCACGGACGGAGGGCGGCATCAGGTGCGCACCGTAGGCGTGGAGGAGGAACTCCTCCTGGTCGACCCCGACAGCGGGGAGCCGAAGGCGCTGGCGGCCGCCGTCCTCGCCCATGCCGCCCTGGACGATCCCGGACAGGACGTCTTCGAGAAGGAGCTGTTCGGGCAGATGCTGGAGTTCGCCACGCATCCGCAGTCGGAGATGGCGGACCTCGGTGCCGAGATCGTGCGCTGCCGCAAGGAGGCGGCGCGGCACGCCGGCGAGATCGGGTGCGCGGTCGCCGCGCTCGCCACCTCACCGCTGCCGGTCAGCCCGTCGATCAGCGTGAACGAGCGCTACCAGTGGATGGCCGAGCACTACGGGTTCGCCACCCAGGAGCAGCTGGTGTGCGGCTGCCATGTACATGTGTCGGTGGAGTCCGACGAGGAGGGCGTGGCCGTGATCGACCGGCTGCGGCCGTGGCTCGCCGTGCTGTGCGCGCTCAGTGCCAACTCACCGTTCTGGCAGGGCCGGGACACCGGCTACGCCGCCTACCGCAGCCGCCTGTGGGAGCGCTGGCCGTCGGCAGGGCCGACGGAGCTGTTCGGGTCCGCCCAGCGGTATCACCGGCACGTGGCGGACATGGTGGCCACCGGGGTCATCCTGGACGAGGCGATGGCGTACTTCGACGCGCGACCGTCCGCGCGCTACCCGACGGTCGAGATCCGGGTGGCGGACGTGTGCCTGCGCGCGGATACCGCCGTCCTCGTCGCCGCGCTGGCCCGGGCCCTGGTGGAGACCGCCGCGCGCGACTGGCGGGCGGGCAGACCACCGCTCGACCACAGGGTCGGCCTGCTGCGGCTGGCCGCCTGGCAGGCCGCCCGGTCGGGCCTGGACCAGGATCTGCTCGACCCCGCGACCATGCGGCCCCGGCCCGCCTCGGACGTGGTGCACTCGCTGCTGGAGCACCTCGGGGACGCGCTGGTCGAGAGCGGCGACACGGCCCGCGTCGAGGAGGCCGTGGCCGGGCTGCTGAGCTGGGGCAACGGTGCCCGCGAACAGCGGCGGCTCATGGAGCGCACGGGCAGCCTGCGCGACGTCGTCACCGAGTGCGTACGGCACACCCAGGGGTGAGCGACTCGGTCTGCCAAGGCAGGCCGGGGTACACCCGGACCTCGCGTCCTCGCGTCAGATCTCGTCCTCGATGCGGATGGCGGCTCTGAGGTCGTCGTGCGCCTTGCCCGCCGAGCCCTCCTGCGCTTCGAGCAGGGCGGCGGCGATGGCGTCCAGCTTGCGCTGGACGGCGCGCTCGGCCCGTAGCTCCGCGTTCTTCAGCAGGGCGAGCAGGAGCAGCGTCACGGCCGTCATACAGTCCCCGGCGAGCACCTGCCAGTCCGTGCCCAGCCCCGCCACGTGGACGATCGCCATCCATGTGACGAGCGCCAGGCAGAACAGGAAGAACAGAGGGGAGCTGGTGAATCTCGACGCGGCCTCCGCGAACCGTTCGAACGTCAGGCGCCGGTCGCCGCCCCGGTCGGCGGGATGTGGGAAGGTCATCGGCCCTCACCTCTCCGTGCGCGCCCGCCGCCGTCCGCGAGGACGTCCGCCACGAGTCGAAGATCGGCGACGAGGCCGTCGTAGACCGCCGTGCGGTCGATGGCGCGCGGTAGGGCGGACGGGTGGACCGCCGCCACCAGCCGCCTGATCCCTTCGCGTGAGACCCGTACCGCCCGCCCGGTGGGGCTGCCCCGTCCGAGTACCCGCCCGAGGCGGAGTACTCGCGGCACGTGAGGAGCCGCTCCGCGGACCTTCGGACATCCGTACGGCGGTTTGCGGCGGCCGGTCGGGGGCAGCCGACGGGAAGCACGTCCGTGGGAGAGCCGCATGCGCCACCGGGACGGGGCCGCCCGGACCGCATCCGCACTCCTGCGGTGCCCGCTCACCCCAGACACAGGATCTGCGAGGCATGATGCGCACTCGAGTGACGGCACAGCGCCATCCGCGCCATCCGCACGACGACGCCCCGGACTCGGAGGAGGACTTCCGCAGGCTCGCCGCGCTGCCCGAGGGGCAGCAGCACGACCTGCTCCGCAAGGACATCGTCGAGGCATGGCTGCCGATGGCCGAACGGCTGGCAGGACGGTTCCGCAACCGCGGTGAGAGTGACGAGGACCTGCGCCAGGTCGCGGCGCTCGGTCTCGTCAAGGCGGTTGACCGCTACGACCCCGACCGCGGCCACGCCTTCGAGAGCTACGCGGTGCCCACGGTCACCGGCGAGATCAAACGGCACTTCCGCGACCACATGTGGGGCCTGCACGTGCCGCGCCGGGTCCAGGAACTGCGCAACCGCGTACGGTTCGCCTGCCAGGACCTGTCGGGGAGCGTTTCCGACCGCCTGCCCGGCGTCGCCGAGATCGCCGACCACGCGCAGCTGAGCGAGGAGGAGGTCCGGGCCGGTCTCCAGGCGCTGGAGAGTTTCAGCACGCTGTCCCTCGACGCAGGGCTTCGCGGCAGCGCGGACGGCCACAGCCTCGCCGACTGTCTCGGCGAGAGCGACCCCGCCCTCGACACCGTCGTGGACCGCGAGGCCGTCAAGCCCCACCTGGCGGCACTCCCCGAGCGCGAACGCACCATCCTCTACCTGAGGTTCTTCAAGGGCATGACGCAGAGCCGCATCGCCGATCAGTTCGGAATCTCGCAGATGCACGTGTCGCGCCTGATCAACCGGTCCTGCCACCAAGTACGCGACAGGGTGCTGCGGGAGACCGCCGGGTGCGACACCGGGCACGACAAAGGCCGGCCCGGACGCGACAAGACCGACTGACCGCCGTTGCGGCCCAGGTCCTGGGCCTGGCCCTGACCCTGGCGGGCGCCGACGACACCGGGCACATCCCGGGCCGGCCTTCCCCTGTCACGGAGAGCCTGGCCGTCCGGCCTCCTCGGCCGCGGCGACGCGAGCCGGGGCCCATAGCGGGACCGCGTCACGGGGTCCGGCACACAGCCGCAGACAGGGGTCGTACCGCGGCGCACACCATCGGTGCCTGTCCGGGGTCACAGCGGGGTCGCCGCGCGCAGGATCCGGAACAGGGTGACGGCGGAGTTCGCCGAGGACATCGCGGACAGCAGGGCGCCCGCGGCGGCACCCCAGGCGGCGAGACCGACCGAGGTGAAGGCCGACGGCCAGGTACGGGCCACCGGGGCGGGGCCCAGCAGCGCGGCCACCCGGCGCGGGACGGGGCCGGTCGCGGCGAGCGCGGCGAGGGTGGGCGCGGGGGTGCCGCGGGACAGCAGCGCCGCCTTGCCGATCGCTCGGGCGACGGCACGCCGGTCGCCGACCGCGCGGGCCGCCTCCTCGTCCGCCCAGCGCTCGGCCGCGTAGACGACGGCCGTGCGCAGAGGGCGCAGGAAGGGGTTGGCGCGGGCGGCCAGGTGGGCGGCGAGCAGATGGCGGTGGTGGCGGGCGGCGAGGTGGGCGCGCTCGTGGGCGAACAGGGCACGCCGCTCGGCGGGGGCGAGCCCGGCCAGCAGCGCGGTGGTGACGACGATCCGGCCCCGCCCGCCGGGCAGGGCGTAGGCGTAGGGCGTGCTGTCGGGCAGGACGGCCACGGTCGGACCGGGCAGCGCGGCCAGCGCACGGCGGGCCCGGCGGGTGACCCGGCGGTGGCGCCACAGGGTGCGGGCGCAGGCGGCGGCCACCACGCACAGGGCGGGGATGGCGGCGCGCCCCGCGACCTCGTCGTACGGGACGGCGGCCCGCACCTCGGGGTCGGACCAGCCGTCGGGGAGCGGGTTGCCGGGCAGCTGGGCGGTGCCCACGACCATCAGCAGGGCCAGGCACAGCGTGCTGCACACGGCCATGACGACGGCGACCGCGGTGAGCAGCCGGGTGGCGGTGCGCGGGTGCAGGCGCACCTCGGCGAGCCGGGCGACCGGCCAGGCGGACAGCGGCAGCACCAGCGGCAGGAAGACGAAGACCCCCATGGGCGGTCAGTCTTCCGTACCGCCGTCGCCGGGGTGCGGCGTGTTCCGGTTGTTCACCGAGCCCGGCTCGGCGGCGTCCAGCAGCGCCCGCAGCACCTGTTCGTCGCGGGGCGGCAGGGCGGTGACGAAGCTCGCCAGGACGGCCTCGCGGTCCCTCTCGCCGTCCAGCAGGCGGCGCATGCGCAGCGCGGCGAGCCGGGCCACGTCGGCGGTGGGCGTCCACAGGAAGGAGCGGCCCTGCCGTTCGCGGGCGACGACGTCCTTGGCGAGCAGCCGGGTGAGGATGGTGACGACGGTGGTGTAGGCGAGGTCGCCGCCGAGACGCTCCTGCACCCACGCGGCGGTGACCGGCCCCTCCGCCTCGCGCAGCGCGCCGAGGACCTGGCCCTCCAGTTCGCCCTGGCCCCGCCGCCGGGCGCGGCCACCTTCCCGCACCATGTCCCGCCTCCCTCTTTTTGTGGCTCGGTGCGCCTCCGGGGCGCCGCAGCAGCGTGTCGTTCCACGCTACTTCACCTCGGCCGTCCTCCTGTACGGGCGCCGTCCGCGCTGAGAGCTGCCCCCTCCACGAGGCTGACCGGCAGGTGGGCATGGCATCCTGACGCGATGGCACCTCCCAGTGATCGCGCGCCCCTCGCCGAGCGGGTCGAGGAACTCCTCGCCGTCGACGGCCCCTTGCCCATCGTCGCGGCCGGCGACCCGGTGCTGCGGAGCGGCACCGAGCCGTACGACGGCCAGCTGGAGCCCGGTCTGCTGGCCCGGTTCGTGGCAGCCCTGCGCACGACCATGCACGCGGCCCCCGGCGTGGGACTGGCCGCCCCGCAGGTCGGGGTCCCGCTGCGGATCGCGGTGATCGAGGACCCGGCGCCCGTGCCCGAGGAGGTCGCACAGGCCCGGGGCCGGGTGCCGCAGCCCTTCCGGGTCCTGGTGAACCCTTCCTACGAGCCCGTCGGCACCGCCCGCGCCGCGTTCTTCGAGGGCTGCCTGAGCGTCCCCGGCTGGCAGGCGGTCGTGGCCCGGCACGCCGAGGTGCGGCTGCGCGGCCAGGACGAGCACGGCCGCACGCTGGACGAGGTGTTCACGGGCTGGCCCGCCCGCATCGTCCAGCACGAGACGGACCACCTCGACGGCCTCCTCTACCTCGACCGCGCCGAGCTGCGCTCCCTGTCCGCGAACGAGGCGGTGGCCGAGCGGTGGACGCAGCCCACACCGGAGGCGGCGGCCGAGGCACTGGGCTTCGAGCTGCCCTGAGCGGACGGGTCAGCTGTCCCGGTACGCCTCCAGCAGCCGCAGCCACACCTCGCTGATCGTCGGATAGGACGGGACCGCGTGCCACAGGCGGTCGACCGGGACGCGGCCCGCGACCGCGACGGTGGCGGAGTGGATCAGTTCACCGACGCCGGGGCCGACGAAGGTGACACCGCGCAGGATCTCCTCCTCCAGGTCGACCACCATGCGGGCGCGGCCCTTGTAGCCGTCGGCGTAGAGGCCGGCCCCGGCGACGGAGGAGAACTCGACGTCGACGGCGCGGACGCGGTGGCCGGACTGTTCGGCCTCGGCGAGGGAGAGGCCGACGGCGGCGGCCTCCGGGTCGGTGAAGACGACCTGGGGTACGGCGTAGTGGTCGGCGGTCGCGGCGTGCGCGCCCCAGGGCTCGTCCAGGAGGGGGCTGCCGGCCGCGCGGGCGGCGATGGCGGCGCCCGCAATGCGGGCCTGGTACTTGCCCTGGTGGGTGAGGAGGGCGCGGTGGTTGACGTCGCCGACCGCGTACAGCCAGTCGGTGCCGTCGACGCGGAGGCTGTCGTCGACGTCCAGCCAGGAGCCCGGCTCCAGGCCGACGGTGTCGAGGCCGATGTCGTCGGTGTGCGGGACGCGCCCGGTGGCGAAGAGGATCTCGTCGGCCTCGAAGCGGTCACCGGTCTGGGTGACGACCACGACGGTGCCGTTGTCGCGGCTCACGGACTCCACGGCGGTGCCGGTGCGGACGTCGACGCCCGCCTCGGTGAGGGCGTCGGCGACCAGCTCTCCGGCGAACGGCTCCATGCGGTTGAGCAGGCCCTTGCCGCGGACCAGCAGCGTGACCTGCGAGCCGAGGGCCTGCCAGGCGGTGGCCATCTCGGTGGCGACGACACCGCCGCCGATCACGATCAGCCGGCCGGGGGCGGCCTTCGCGCTGGTGGCCTCGCGGCTGGTCCACGGCTTGACCTCGGCGAGGCCCGGCAGAGGGGGCAGCTGGGCTCGGGTGCCGGTGCTGACGGCGACGGCGTGCCGGGCCGTCAGGGTGGTCACGGTGCCGTCGGGGCCGGTCACGGTCACCGTGCGGGGGCCGGCGAGACGGCCGTGGCCGCGGTACAGGTCGGCGCCGATGCCGTCGAGCCAGCGGACCTGGCCGTCGTCCTGCCAGTGCGAGGTGTAGTCGTCCCGGCGGGCGAGGACGGCGGGGGTGTCGAGGGGGCCCTGCACGTCCTGGCTCAGACCGGGCAGGCGGCGGGCGTCCGCCTGGGCGATGACCGGCCTGAGCAACGCCTTGCTGGGCATGCAGGCCCAGTACGAGCACTCGCCGCCGATCAGTTCGCTCTCGACGACCGCGGTGGTGAGGCCGGCCGCACGGGTGCGGTCGGCGACGTTCTCCCCCACGGGTCCGGCCCCGAGCACCACGACGTCGTACGCGATGGATTCCGTTTCCGTCATGGGGTCAGTCTGGTGGGTGGTTGGCCCGGGGGCCACACGGGTACGCGCGCGGAACATGCCCGTGCACGCGGGGAGCAGCCACGGAATAGGCGGCCGGGTCACCGTGTTTCCGCCGTCGGCACAACCCCCACACCAGGAAGAGGGAGTCACCCCATGAGCAGCACTGTGGAGCTGACCAAGGAGAACTTCGACCAGACGGTCACCGAGAACGAGTTCGTGCTCATCGACTTCTGGGCGTCCTGGTGCGGGCCGTGCCGTATGTTCGCGCCCGTGTACGAGAAGGCCGCCAAGGAGAACCCGGACCTGGTGTTCGGCAAGGTGGACACCGAGGCGCAGCCGGAGCTGGCCGAGGCCTTCGGCATCCAGTCGATCCCGACGCTGATGATCGTCCGCGACCAGGTGGCGATCTTCGCCCAGCCGGGCGCCCTGCCCGAGGCCGCCCTCACTGACGTCATCGGGCAGGCGCGGAAGCTGGACATGGACGAGGTCCGCAAGAGCATCGCCGCCCAGCAGGCGCAGGGCGAGTAGCACCAGGGCCGATGGGCACTCAGGTCCTGGAAGGCCGAGCGGCACCCGGGTCCTAGAAGGGGTACGGTGCCACGTCGCCACGTACGGTCGTCCAGCGCAGTTCGGTGAAGGCCTCCAGGTTGGCCTCGCCGCCGAGGCGGGCCCCGGTGCCGGACGCGGCTACGCCGCCGAACGGGGCGACCGCCTCGTCGTTGACCGTCTGGTCGTTGACGTGGACGATGCCGGTCGGGATCCGCTCGGCGAGGTCCAGGGCGCGGGCGGTGTCCCGGGTGACTATGCCGAGGGAGAGTCCGTAGGAGCTGTCCGCCGCGAGCGCGGCCGCCTCGTCGGCGGTGGCGAAGGAGCGGACCGGGGCGACCGGGCCGAAGATCTCCTCGGTGTAGGCGGGGGTGTGGTCGTCGACCCCGGCCAGCACGGTGGGCCGGTAGAAGAGCCGGTCGTGGGTGCCGCCCGCGGCGAGTTTCGCCCCGCCGGCGGTACTCGTCTCCACCAGGCCGTGGATCCTGGCGAGTTGGCCCGCGTCGATGACCGGGCCGAGGTGCACGTGGTCGCGGTACGGGTCGCCCACGGCGAGCGAGTCGGCCTTGGCGGCGAGCCGTTCGACGTACTCCTCGTACAGGGAGGCGTGGACGAGGTGGCGGCCGGTCGTCATGCAGATCTGGCCCTGGTGGAAGAAGGATCCCCAGGCCGCCGTGGAGATGACCGCGTCAAGGTCGGCGTCCTCCAGCACGATCAGGGCCGAGTTTCCGCCGAGTTCGAGGTGGGCGCGCTTGAGGCGGCGGCCGGCGGCCTCGCTGACGGCGCGGCCCGCGGCGGTGGACCCGGTGAAGGAGATGACGGGGACGAGCGGGTCCTCCACCAGCGCCTGCCCGACGTCGGCGCCGCCGGGCAGCACGTGCAGCAGATCCGCCGGCAGGCCCGCCTCGGCGAGGACGGCGGCCAGGGCCAGTCCGCCGCAGACGGCGGTGCGCGGATCGGGCTTCAGGACGACCGCGTTGCCGAGCGCGAGGGCGGGGGCGACCGAGCGGATGGAGAGGATCAGCGGGGCGTTGAACGGCGCGATCACTCCGACCGTCCCGACGGGGACCCGGCGGGTGTAGGACAGCCGGGGTGCCTCGCTGGGCAGCACCTGTCCGGTGGGGCGGGAGGCGAGCGCGGCGGCCTCGTAGCACTCCTGGGCGGCGACGTGCAGTTCGAAGTCGGCCTTGCCCGGGACGGACCCGGACTCGCGGACCAGCCACGTGCGCAGTTCGTCGGCGTGCTCGGTGAACAAGTCTCCTGCCCTGCGCAGCACTTGGGCCCGTACGAAGTGCGGTGCACGGGCCCAGTCCTGTTGGGCGGCGCGGGCGGCCCGGGCCGCCGGGGCGACATCCTCGGGTGCGGCGAGGGCGAGCGTGCCGAGCGCGTCGCCGGTGGCGGGCTCGGTCACGGTGTACTCGGGGCCTGCCGGGGTGCGGGGCTGCCAGGACTTCGGGTCGAGCAGCGGCATGTCGGCTCTCCGATCGGTCGCCGGGCGGTACGGCTCAGGGTGCGGGCCGGGTACGGGGACGCTCCTATTTTGTTGAGCGCGAAACTACATCGCGGTCACGCCTCTCCGGAACCCTAACCGCCGCCGCAGGCCGGGTCAGCCGGAGTCGCGCTGGACGAGCGACGCGCCGAGCACCTTGCGCACCTCGGGCTCGCCACCGGGGTCGCGCACCGCGCGGTCGACCAGTTCCGCGAGGTCGCGGCCGGAGGGCAGCTCGATACGGACGGTGCTGAGCCGGGGGCGCAGCAGCCGGCCGAGCATCAGGTCGTCGGCGCCGACGACGGCGACGTCCTCCGGGATGCGCACGCCCTCGTCCTGGAGGGCGCGCATCAGCAGCATCGCGTACTCGTCGTTGTAGGCGAACACCGCGTCCAGGCCCAACCCGGCCCAGCGGGCGGCGAGTTCGGCGGCGGCCCGCTCCGTGTACGCGAGCGGCAGCGCGGTCACGGTCGCGTCCGTGCCGTGCAGAGCCTGGTGCACACCGGCGAGCCGGGGCCGGGAGAAGGCCTCCAGGCCCGGCTCCTCGGGGACGATCACGCCGACACGGCGCCGGCCGCGGGCGTACAGATGGGCGCCGGCACAGTGACCGACGACGTCGTGGTCCATCAGCAGGGCGTGCGCACCGTCGACCCGTTCGGGGCCGAGGGTCACCACGGCCCGGGCACCGGCCCGCTTGAGGACCGCGACGCCCTGCGGGCCGAGTCCCGCGCCCGGTACCAGGACGGCGACGGGGCGCAACTCGGCCCAGGCGCGGGCTGCTTCGTCGCCCTGGAGGCCGACGCTGCCGTACTGCACGACGGTGTAGTCGAGGCGGCCGAGGGCCGACTGGAGTTCGCTGAGGAAGCCGCCGTAGAGCGGGCCCACCGGTATCGCCGGGGCGGGCATCAGGACCATACGGCTGTGTCCGGCGCGCAGGCTGCGGGCGGCCGCGTGGGGCACGTACCCCAGTTCGCGTGCGGCCTCATGGACGCGGCGGCGCGTCGGTTCGCTGATCCGTACGGCGCTGGTGTTGTTGAGGACGTAGGAGACGGTCGCGCGCGAGACGCCGGCCAGCCGGGCCACATCGGCACTCGTGGGCACGGCGTGCGGTGCGGGCGCAGCGGACGGGGGCGTGTTCGGTATCTGCACCATGACAGACCGCATCTTGGCAGAGGGGTGGAGGGCGGGGGCGGGCGGGGGAAGGTCGTCCGCGATTGAACGAAAGCCGCCGACCCGGCGAGCGGGCTTCGGCGAACCTGCCCGTGACGAACACGCTCGCTACGAACTTGTTCGTAGCGAACACGTTCGTTACAGTCGAAGCATGACCGCATCCCCCCGCTCCCGCCGCGAACGTCCCGCCAAGCCCGCCCTCACCCGCGAGGGCATCGTCGCCGCCGCGGTGGCCGTCCTGCGCACCGAAGGGCTGCGGAAGGTGACCATGCGGCGTCTGGCCCAGGAGCTCGACACGGGCCCCGCCTCGCTGTACGTCTACGTCCGCAACACCGACGAGCTGCATGCGGCCGTCCTGGACGAGCTGCTCGGCACGGTCGGTCCCGCCCAGGCCGAGGGCAGCTGGCGGGACCGGCTGGAGCGCGTGCTCACCGCCTACACACAGATGCTCCTGGAGCATCCGAGCCTCGCCCGCTCCGCGCTGACCGCCCGGCCGAGCGGCCCGCACTACCTGAACCTGATCGAGACCCTGCTCGCCCTGCTCGACGAGGGCGGGGTCCCGCGCGAGCGGGCGGCGTGGGGCGTGGACCTGCTGCTGCAGCACGCCACCTCGACCGCCGCCGAGCACGCCGGGGGCGACTCCCCGGGCGACTGGCAGGCACTGGACCGCGCGCTGACCGGGGCATCCGAGGACACCCACCCGCACATCGTCGCCGCCGGCCCCGACCTGCTCTCCGGCACCCCCGGGGCCCGCCTGTCCTGGGCCTTCCAGGCACTGATCAACGGCATCGAGCGTACCGCCGTACCCCACTGACCCCTTCACCTCCCAGGAGGCCACCATGACCACCTCCACCCCCTCCCTCCCCCACCACCCGATAGCCGTCGTCGGCGGCGGACCGGGCGGGCTCACGCTCGCCCGTGTGCTGCACGTGCACGGCATCGAGGCGGCCGTCCTCGAGCTGGACGTCTCGGGGGCCGCGCGCACGCAGGGCGGCATGCTCGACATCCACGACGACTCCGGCCAGGTGGCGCTGCGCGCGGCCCGGCTGTACGAGGAGTTCCGGGCCCGGGTCCATCCCGGCGGCGAGGCCGTGCGGGTCCTCGGCCAGGACGGGGCCGTCCGCCTGGAGCAGTCCGACGACGGCACCGGCGGGCGCCCCGAGATCGACCGCGGCGAGCTGCGCGACCTACTGCTCGACTCCCTGCCCGAGGGCACCGTCCGCTGGGGCGTGAAGGTGACCGGCGCGCGCCCGCTCGGCGACGGCCGACACGAGGTGGCGCTCGCGGACGGCAGCGCGTTCACCACCGACCTCCTGGTCGGCGCGGACGGCGCCTGGTCCCGCATCCGCCCGCTGCTCTCGCCCGAGCGGCCCGCCTACACCGGCGTGTCGTTCGTCGAGGCCAGTCTGCCGGACGCCGATGCGCGCCATCCCGAGAGCGCCCGCGTGGTCGGCGGCGGCATGCTGTTCGCGCTCGCCGCGGGCCGCGGCTTCCTCGGACATCGCGAGTCCGACGGCAGCCTGCACGTCTACGCGGCCGTCGAGGCGCCCGAGGACTGGCTGGACGGCATCGACTTCACCGACACCGAGGCGGCGAAGGCGGCTGTGCTCAAGGAGTTCGACGACTGGGACGAGAGCCTGAAGGCACTGGTGGCGGACGCGGACGGCGCGCTCGTGCCGCGGCGGATCCATGCCCTGCCGGTCGGTCACCGCTGGGACCGGGTCCCCGGAGTCACCCTGCTCGGCGACGCCGCACACCTGATGTCGCCGTTCGCCGGCGAGGGCGCCAACCTCGCGCTGCTCGACGGCGCCGAGCTGGGCCTCGCGCTCGCCGCGCACCCCGGGGACAGCGAGGCGGCGCTGGCCGTCTACGAGGAAAAGCTGTTCCCGCGCAGCGAGGTGTCCGCGGCGATGTCCCTGCAGAGCGGCGCGACGCTGTTCCGCGCGGACACACCGCAGGGGCTGATCGACTTGTTCACGGGCCAGGACGGCTGACCGACCCCCTGGGACGGGTTTCCGGCTCCCGGCTCCCGCCGGGGACTGACCGGCCTGCTCAGGGAGGACTGCCCGGACTGCTCCGCACGGCCCTGGCCGACCCGCTCTGTGGCGACTGCCCGGACTGCCCCGTGCCGACCCGGCCGGCCCGCTCCGTAGGGAATGCGCGGGCTCCCCCGTACAGATCTAGCCGGCCCGCTCAGTGCCCGTCACCCGGGTGACGAGGTCGATCCAGCCGGCCTCCAGGCGGCGCATGGGCATCCCGCACTGCCTGGTCAGGTGGTTGATCAGGGCAGGGTCGAGATACGCCATCAGCGTCTGGGAGAGGAGTTCACAGTCGGCGACCGGCACGATCTGCCGCAGCAGCATCGCGACGTGCGTACGGAGCGCCTGGACCGAGGGGTGGGAGAACCGGCGGGTCGGCTCCGGCTGGGCGGCCAGCTGCAGGTCGAGTTGCTCGGACGAGCGGTACAGCACCGCCACGCCGAACGCCTGCAGCCGCTCCAGAGGCGGTGCCCCCGGCCCCAGCGGCGGCGGCCCGCCGAGGAAGTCCGCCTGGAGCTGCCTGGCCGAATGGTCGAGGAGTGCCATGAGCAGCCCGGTGCGGTCGCCGAAGCGGCGGAACACCGTGCCCTTGCCCACCTGGGCCGCCGCCGCCACGGCCTCCATCGTCACTCCGGCCACTCCGTGCTCGGCGATCAGCAGGGTCGCGGCTTCCAGCAGGCGGGCTCTGTTGCGGGCCGCGTCGGCGCGCAGGCAGGGCTCGTCGAGGGCCGACGAGACCTCCAGCAACTGAGGGGTTTCGAGGGGCTCCTGGGGCTTCGGGAAGGGCGGCAGGGAGCTGGACATGAAGACAGCGTAAAGCATCGGGAAGAAAACTGGACCGTGGTCCGGTTAGCCTGGTAGAAAGTTAAACGGACCTCGGTCCGGATGTAACCGCTAAGTTTCAGTCCCCTTGGAGTACCGCATGTCTGTTCGTATCCTCGCGTTCGTCGGCAGCCTCCGCGCCGGTTCGCACAACCGCCAGCTCGCCGAGGCGGCCGTCAAGCTCGCGCCCGCGGGCGCCGAGGTCGAGGTCTTCGAGGGCCTGGCCGACATCCCCTTCTACAACGAGGACATCGACGTCGAGGGCAACGTCCCGGTCGCCGCCGCCAAGCTGCGTGCCGCCGCCCAGGCCGCCGACGCCTTCCTGCTCTTCTCCCCCGAGTACAACGGCACCATCCCGGCCGTCCTGAAGAACGCCATCGACTGGCTGTCCCGCCCGTACGGCGCCGGCGCCTTCGGCGGCAAGCCCGTCGCCGTGATCGGCACCGCGTTCGGCCAGTACGGCGGCGTGTGGGCGCAGGACGAGGCCCGCAAGGCCGTGGGCATCGCCGGTGGCAAGGTGATCGAGGACATCAAGCTGTCCATCCCCGGCTCCGTGACCCGCTTCGCCGAGACCCACCCGGTCGACGACGCCGAGGTCGCCGCCCAGCTGACCGAGGTCGTCGCCCGCCTGCACGGCAACGTGGGCGAGACCGCGGCCGCCTGAGCCGCACGCACCCGGAAAGGGGCCGGCGCCTGCTCCGGCCCCCTTCGCGTCGCCGCCCGGCGGGGTGCCGAGGTACGGCTCCCGCCCCGCCCGCTGCCGGTCACCCTGCTCACGCCGAACGGTCTCGGCCTGCGCGCCGCGGCCCGGGCGCCCGCGCTGCCGCCGCTGCTCGCGGCGCGAGCGTGCTCGGTCGGGGCGACGACCGTGATCGCCCCGCTCGCCGGGGCACTGGCCGCCGGCCCGGTACCCGAGGAGCGCCACGGCGTGGTCGGCGGCACGCTGCCGAGCGGGTCGATCGCGGGCATGCTGCTGGCGCCGGTCAACGCGGCGACCGTGCTCGTCACGCCGTTCCCAGGACGCCAGGTGCGCAGCCGCCTCAACACCGCGTACCTGACGTGTGCGTACGGTCGTCCGGTGGACAGGTTCCGCCGTCGGTCTCCGGATTCCTCCGGGAACACGGATCCTGGCCGTAGGAGCCGCAGCCGGCCGCCCGGGTCACCGGTGCCGCAAGACGGGTGACCTGCGCCGCACGATCCAGGTTCAGGTGAGGAGAAGCCATGCCCCCGGTCCCGCCTCCGCCCCCGTTCGATCCGGAACTCGGCGCCTCGCTGGAGCTGATCAAGGACGTGGTCGCGCCCGGCCTCACGCTGGAGGAGATCCCCGCGATCCGGCAGGGCACGGACACCGAGCTGCTCGCCGAGGTCGACCTCACGATGGGCGGCACCTTCGCGGTGGAGGACCGTAGGGTGCCCGGCCCCCAGGGAGCACCGGACATCTCCCTCCTCGTCCGCCGCCCCGTGTCCCCCGCCTCCGCCACCCCGCTGCCGGTGATCCACCACGCGCACGGCGGCGGCATGGTGCTCGGCGACAACCGGACCGGCGTGGACGGTCCGCTGGCCTGGGCGCGCGACCTGGGCGCGGTCGTGGTGTCGGTGGAGTGCCGGCTCGCGCCGGAGCACCCGCACCCGGCGCCGATCGAGGACGTGCACGCCGGCCTGCTGTGGACGGCCGGGCACGCCGAGGCGATCGGCGGCGACCCGGACCGGATCGTCGTCGCGGGCGCGGGCAGCGGCCTGACCGCCGCCCTCGCCCTCCTGCTGCGGGACCGCCGAGGGCCACCGCCAACGGCCGGCTCCTGCTGTGCCCGATGCTCGACGACCGTAACGACACCGTCTCCGGCCACCAGATGGCGGGCGTCGGCCTGTGGGACCGCACCGCCAACGAGACGGGCTGGACGGCGCTGCTGGGCGAACGCCGGGGCGGCCCCGACGTCTCCCCGTACGCCGCCCCCGCCCGCGCGACCGACCTGTCCGGCCTGCCCCCGGCCTTCCTCGACGTCGGCTCGTCGGAGACCTTCCGCGACGAGGTCGTCGACTACGCCTTGCGCATCTGGCAGTCCGGCGGCGTGACCGAACTCCACGTCTGGCCGGGCGGCTTCCACGGCTTCGACGGCCTCGCACCCCGGGCAGCCGTGTCCCAGGCAGCCCGCACAGCCCAACCGGGATGGCTGCGCAGGCTGTTGACCCAATGAGAATCGCCTGAAGTGGACAGGCGAGCCGCCTGGTCCTCCGAGGCGTCAGCCCCCGCTCCCCGCCGCCTTCTTGATCGCCTCCCGGATGCGGGCGTACGTACCGCAGCGGCAGATGTTCTCGATGGCGTCGATGTCGGTGTCGGTGGGGTGGGGGGTGCGTTTCAGGAGGGCCGCGGCGGCCATGATCTGGCCCGGCTGGCAGAAGCCGCACTGGGCCACGTCGCAGTCCAGCCAGGCCTGCTGGACGGGGTGGAGGGTGTCGCCGTCGGCGAGGCCCTCGATGGTGGTGACCGTGCGGTTCGCGCAGTCGGCGAGCGGGACCACGCAGGGCTGGACCTCGGCGCCGTCGAGGTGGCTGGTGCAGGCGCGGCAGACGCCCACTCCGCAGCCGTACTTGGGGCCGGTGACGCCGAGAAGGTCGCGCAGGACCCACAGCAGGGGCATGTCGGCCGGGGCCTGGACGGTCACCTGTCTGCCGTTGAGGGTGAAGGAGTACGAACGCATGGGTGCCTCGGAAGGTGAGTCGTCGGTCAGAAGGTGAGCGGGAAGCTGCGGGGTGCGGTGCCGGTCGCGCGGGCGTAGGCGTTGGCGACCGCGCCCGACGCCGCGGGGACGCCCAGTTCCCCGGCGCCGCCCGGCTCCCTGGTCGAGGGCAGGATGTGGGCCTCGAAGTCGAGCGGGGCGTTGCGCTGGCGGGCGTAACGGAAGTCGGCGAAGCTGCCTTCGCGGACGGCGCCCCGGTCGATGTGCAGGCCCGCCTGGAGGACGACGGAGATGCCGTCGGTCGCGGTGCCCATCAACTGTGCTTCCAGGCCACGGGGATTGACCGCCACACCCACGTCGGCCGCCATCACCACCTTGGTCACCCGCGGGTTCTTCGGGTCCGTCGCGTCGATCTCGGCGAGGCAGGCCACGCAGGAGCCGTACTCCTCGTGCACGGCGACGCCCTGGGCACATCCGGCGGGCATGGCGCGACCCCAGTGGCCGGCGGCCGCCGCCTTGTCGAGGACGGCCTTGACGGCCCTGTTCCGCAGGGTCGTCCGGCGGAAGGCCACCGGATCCTTGCCGAGGCTGCGGGCGATCTCGTCCACGACGATCTCCTCGGCGGTCCGCATGGTCCCGGAGTCCACCGACCGCCAGGGACCTAGCGGCACGGCAAGCTCGATACCGCCCGAATCACCGGACAGGCGGCCGAAGTTGTAGAGGCCGGTGTCGCTGGGCTGGGGGCCGGAGCGGGCGGTGCGGCCGCCCTGCGCGGACAGGCCCGCATCGTCGTACGACTCCGAGACCGAGGCCATCGCATGCTCGAAGGCCACCACCCGGCCCCCGGCCACACTGGCCCGGATCCGGTGATGGCTCGCGGGACGCATGCGGCCGTGCCGGATGTCGTCGCCGCGGCTCCACATCAGCTTCACCGGGCGACGGGCCGCCTTGGAGACCAGTGCCGCCTCGATCGCCGCGTCGTGGTTCAGCCGGCGGCCGAACGAGCCGCCGGCCCGCACCACATGGACCCGCACCTTCGACGGACGCAGGCCGACCGCCTGGGCGACCGCGTCGCGCGCGTCCATGGGGGTCTGGGCGGAGAACCACAGCTCCGCCCGGTCGGCGCGGACGTCCGCCACCGCCGTGAGCACCTCCATCGGAGCGTGGCCGACGAACGCGAACGCGAACTCGCCCGCCACCGGGGTCGATCCGCGCGGCGGGGTGCGGAGCCGGGGCACGGCGGCCTTGAGCCGGGAGCGGATCTGCGCGTCCGAGAGGGCGGCGAGCGGGCCGGGCGCCCAGGTCAGACGGAGGGCGTCCCGGGCGCGGAAGGCGTGGTGGAAGGTGTCCGCGACGACGGCGACGCCGCCGGGCAGCCGCACGATCGCGTGCACACCCGGCAGGGCGCGGGCGGCCCGGTCGTCGACCGAGAGGAGCCTGCCCCGGATCGTCGGCGGCCGGGCCACCACCGTGGGTTTCGCCCCCGCCACCGCCACATCCCCGGCGTACTTGGCCCGCCCGGTGACGATGTCCCGCGCGTCGATCCTGGTCGTCGGCCGTCCGATCACCCGGTGCCGGGACGCGGGCTTGGGCTTGCTCGGGACGTCGGGGCGGCGGATCCGCGCCGCGCTCTCGGTCAGCGAGCCGAAGGTGGCGGTGCGCCCGTCCGGGGCGACGACCATGGTGTCGCGGGTGTGCAGGGTCCGGGCGGGCAGGTGCCAGCGCCGGGCGGCGGCGGTCACCAGCCTGGCCCGGGCGGTGGCGGCGAGCTGCCGGGCCGGGCCGTACAGCGAACTCACCGAACTGGAGCCGCCGGTGTACTGGTTGCCCTTGGTGCGGGCGTCGGCCAGCGGGATGCGCACGTCGGCGAGGCGGGCGTCCAGCTCCTCGGCGATCATCATGGCGACCGCGGTGGTGATGCCCTGGCCCACCTCTGCCCGGGGCAGCCGTACGACGATCTGGTTGGCCGCTGTGACCTCCAGGACCAGCATCTCCTCGTCGGTGCCGGTCACCAGGACGTCGGAGCCGGCCCGGGCGGGCTCGGCGCCTTCCGCGGGCGAGGGGGTGCAGGCGAGCGGGGCGGCGACCGTCAGGGTGGCCGCGGCCACCGTGTAGACCATGAATCTGCGGCGGGACGGGCCCGCGGAGGGCTGGGGCTCGGTGCGGTCCAAGCGAGGGCTCCTGTCGGCGCGTGGGGCGGGCCGGGGCACGGCGCGTGAGGGGGCGGTGCGTGTCCCCGTGCGGGTCGCTCGACAGATAGGAGGGGCTCGGTGCGGCTGCGGTTCCCTGCCGGAACGGGCGGCGCCGCGCCCCGGAGACACGTGGCCCGGGGCGCGGAACCGGTCAGGCCCAGGCCGTCACCGGTACGAAGGAGCTGTCCTGGCGGAACAGGTCCGTGCCGTCGGGGAGGTCGACGCGGAGCTGGTAGTCGTAATGGCGCAGGTAGCGGCCCGGGTAGTTGTACGACTCGAGGCGCACCGACCCGGTCGCCGTGCCGGTGCGGGCGATGAAGGTGGCGTCCTTGGCGAACGTCGTCGTGCCGTCGTCGGCGTCGAACCGGCCACGGAAGTCGTAGTGGCGCAGGTAGCGGCCGGAGGCGTCACGGAAGGAGTAGCTGTTCGCGTCCGCCAGACCCGCGACCACGGTGAACGTGGCGGCCTGCTTGTCGGCGGTGGCACTGGAAGCGCTGACCACGGGCAGGTCGAGCACGCCGGACTGCTCCTCCCAGTACCGGGTGGTGTAGTTGGCGGACCGGAAGGAGCGGGTGGCGTTCTTGGTGAGAACCGGGCCGCCGGACACCGTCTCCTTGATGACCGTGAAGTGGCGGGCCGTGCCCGAGATGCCCGCCAGTGCCTTCGGCACGGTCCAGGTCGCGAAGGTGTCGTAGCTGTCGCTGTAGTAGTAGGTGCCGTCGCCGTAGCCGTCGAAGAAGATCCGCCAGCCACCGTTGTCGAGCTGGATCACCGACGGACCCTCGCGGTAGCTGCCCCAGCCCGCCCAGTCGCCCGTCCTGGAGATCGTGTACGGGCCGGTGAGGCTGGAGGCGGTGCCGTACTCGATGTACTTCGCGGTCTCGTTCTTCGTGAACGCGTGGTAGGTCGTGCCGGTCCGCACGATGTACGTGTCGATGTGGTTGCTGCCGATGCCGGACAGGGCCACCGGTGAAGTCCACGCGGTCAGAGCGGAGTTGGTGGCCTTCAGCACGTACGGCGTGAAGATCCACTCGTCGTCGGAGGTGGAGCAGGACACGATGACGTTGACACTGCCGTCGGCGTCCACGAACCACTCGGGCGCCCAGGCGCGGGACAAGTTCGCGATCGGGACCGTGTAGTCGTACAGGAAGGTCCAGCTGACGCCGTCGGTGCTGCGGGCGAAGCCGATGGTGGTGCTGACGTCCTGCCAGGTGTGGGTGGTGTAGGTGAGGTAGTAGGAGCCGTCGGTGTGTTGGAACACGCCGGCGTCCCGGATGCGGTTCGCGGGCGGGGTGTAGGCGGCGGCCCGCACCAGCCGGAAGTCGGTGGCGTCGTCGGACCGGTAGACGTTGACCGTGCCGTCATCGCTGTTCAGGAACGGGACGATGGTGTAGCGGGTGGCGGACCCGGCGGCCGGTGCGGAGGCGAGCGCCGTACCGAGCAGGCCGGGTGTCTCGCCCAGGAGGACCGCTGCGGCGGGCAGGGCGGCCAGCGCCCGCAGCAGGGTACGGCGGGACGGGGATGCGGGGGGCGGTGTGCTCACGGGCGGCTCTCCTGAACTCGTGCGTACGATATTTCGAACGTGGTTCGATAAATCGCCCAGAAACTAAGACGGAGTCAGGTTCACGTCAATGGATTGAACTTGACTCGATGTCACCTGTGCGAAACCTGTACGGCACCTGCCACCTGGCGGTTACCGTTCAGTAGACACCGTTCCCCACGGCTTACGGAGGTGCTCCCGCCATGACGCCCGACCGTGCCGCAGGCCTTGCGGAGTCCGCTCGCGCGCTCGCCGACGGGGAGGTGACCTCCCGCACGCTGGTGGAGCAGGCCCTGGCCCGGATCGAGGCCACCCAGCCGGTCCTGAACGCCTTCCGGGTGGTGCGCGCCGAGGCCGCGCTCGCCGAAGCGGACGCCGCCGACCGGGAGCTGGCCGCCGGAGTGCGCCGCCCGCTGCTCGGGGTACCGGTGGCGGTGAAGGACGACATGGACGTGGCGGGCGAGCCGACCGCGTTCGGCTGCCCGGGCGACTTCCCGCCGGTCGCCCAGGACGGGGAGGCGGTACGGCGGCTGCGGGCGGCCGGGGCCGTCATCGTCGGCAAGACGAACACCTGCGAGCTGGGGCAGTGGCCGTTCACGGAGGGCCCGGCGTTCGGGGAGACCCGCAACCCGTGGCACACCGGCCACACCCCCGGCGGCTCGTCCGGCGGTTCGGCGGCCGCCGTCGCCGCCGGTCTGGTCCCGGCCGCGCTCGGCTCGGACGGCGCCGGTTCGGTGCGGATCCCGGCCTCCTGGACCCATCTGATCGGCATCAAGCCGCAGCGCGGGCGCATCTCGACCTGGCCGCACGGCGAGTCCTTCCACGGCATCACCGTCAACGGCACGCTGGCCCGCACGGTCGCCGACGCGGCCCTGCTGCTGGACGCGGCGAGCGGCAACCACGACCGGGACCCGCACCGGCCACCGGCGCTCACCGTGGCGGAGGCGGTCGGCCGCGACCCCGGCCGGCTGCGCATCGCCCTGTCGCTGAAGCCGCCGTTCACGGCGGTGCCGGCACGGCTGCGCCCGGAGATCCGCGCCCGGGTGCGCGAACTCGCAGAGAAACTCGCCGCGTTGGGACACACGGTCGAGGAGGCCGACCCGCCCTACGGCCAGATCGGGCTCACCTTCGTGCCGCGCGCCACCGCCGGCATCGCCGACCGGGTCCGCGAGGCCCCCGACGCCGCCCTGCTCGACCCGCGCACCCGGGACGCGGCCCGGCTGGGGCGGCTGCTCGGCGGGGCCCCGCTGCGGGCGGCCCGGCGGGCCGAGACGGTCCTGCACCGGCGGATCGGCGCGTTCTTCAAGTCGTACGACGTGGTTCTCGCGCCCACGACGGCCGCGCCCCCGCCGGCGATCGGCGCCCTGTACCGGCTCCGCGGGCTGGCCACCGACCGGGCGATGATCGCCGCCTGCCCGTACGCCTGGCCGTGGAACGTGCTCGGCTGGCCCGGCGTGAACGTGCCCGCCGGCTTCGTCGGCGCCCTGCCGGTGGGTGCCCAACTCCTCGGCCCGGCCCACAGCGAACCCCTCCTGGTCTCGCTCGCCGCCCAACTGGAGGCGGAGTTGCACTGGCACGAGCGGTGGCCGCCGCAGCAGGCGGACAGGGACTCCACGGCAGCCTGACCGCGCGCGGCCGGCCTGCGGACGCCGGTGACGTGACGGCGCGGCAGACGGACGCGGACGCCGGTGACGTGACGGCACGGCAGACGGACGCGGACGCCGGGTGACGTGGCGGCACGACACACGCGGAGGCCCGGCGGCTGACACCACGCCGGTCGGTCGCGGATTCGCGGGCGGCATGCGCACGTTCCGCCCGTACCCTGTGACCATGGACGATGCTTCGATGATCGGGTTCATGGGGCGGGTGACGGGGACGATCGGGCCGGGGCTGGTCGGCGAGGTGATCGTCCGGGTGCGCGGTGGCGCCGAGCACTTCCTCGCCTACGCGGCCGACAGCACGGGCCGGATCGAGCGGGGCACGGTCGTGATGGTGGTGGAGTACCTGCCGCCGAGGACGGTCTACGTCACTGCCGCATACGACAGTTGAGCGCGCTCCGCCCCAGGTGAGGGGCGGATGCGTCAAGATTGCAACAAGGATGCGTCAGCGTCTTCTCGGCGCGTCCCGGCAGGCGCACACTCCCTTCGTTCGGTGCCGAACGGGCACCATGCAAAGGGGGCGTATGCCGATGGTTGTCGGCGTCGTTGCGGGGGCGGTCGTCGTTGCCGTCCTCATTCTGATCGGTCTGTTCAAGATGATGTGGCGGGTCGCCGAGCCGAACGAGGCACTCATCATCTCTGGGTCCAAGCACCGCACCGAGGGGCTCGACGAGGGCTTGGGTTTCCGCATCGTCACGGGGCGCGGCACGCTGGTGCTGCCCGGTGTGCAGGCGGTGCGCAAGCTCTCCCTGGACCTGAACGAGACCGAGTTGCAGGTGGACTGCGTGACCCACCAGGGCATTCCGCTCAAGGTGCGGGGCGTGGTCATCTTCAAGGTGGGCGACGACTTCGTGTCGATCGCCAACGCGGCCCGCCGTTTCCTTGACCAGCAGCGGATGATGTCGGAGCGGGTGCACAACGTCTTCGCCGGTCATCTCCGTTCCATCGTGGGCGGGTTGACGGTCGAGGACATGATCCGCGACCGGGAGAAGCTGACCGGGCAGACCCGGGCGGCCTGCGGTACGGAGATGGAGAAGCTCGGCCTGATCGTCGACTCGCTGCAGATCCACGAGATCGAGGACCCGACGGGGTACATCCAGAACCTGGCCTCCCCGCACGCTGCCGCAGTTCAGCGGGACGCGCGCATCGCACAGGCGGAGGCGAATCGTCTCGCCACCGAGGCCGAGCAGCAGTCGTTCGCCCGGATGGCGGAAGCCACCCGGGACAGCGAGATCCTGCAGGCCGGCTACCAGGCCGAGCGGGACAAGGCGGCAGCACGGGCGCGTCAGGCCGGTCCGCTCGCCGACGCGGGCGCCCGGCAGGAGGTCGTGGTCCAGGAGACGCGGGTCGCCGAGCTGGAGGCCCACCGGCGGGAGCAGCAGCTCCAGGCGGACGTCCGCAAGCCGGCGGACGCCAAGGCCTACGAGAAGCGCACGCTGGCCGAGGCCGAGCGCGATGCGCGGATCTCGGCGGCGCAGGCCAAGGCGAAGGAGACGGAACTCGCGGCCGTGGCCGAGGCGACCCGGGTCAAGACGGCCGCGGGCGCCGAGGCGGAGGCCACGAAGACCCGGGGTACGGCCTCGGCCGCGGCGACCCGGGCCACCGGTGAGGCCGAGGCCGCCGCCGCACAGGCCAGGGGTCTGGCGGAGGCCGAGGCGACCAAGGCCAAGGGTCTCGCGGAGGCGGAGGCCATCAAGGCCCGGGCCGCCGCACTCGCCGAGAACCAGGAAGCGGTCGTCGCCCAGCAACTCGCCGAGAACTGGCCGGAGATCGTCCAGGCCGGCGCGTCCGCCTTCGGCAACGTGGACAACATGGTGCTGCTCAACGGCGCCGACGGCATGGCCGAGTTGTTCGCGAAGGCGCTCACCATGGGCGGCACGGGCCTCGGCCTCGCCCGCCAGCTGCTCTCCTCGATGAACCAGAACGGGCAGCCGCAGAACGGCACTTCGCCGTCTCTCAACGGGGTCGTGACCGCGCCCCCGTCGCAGAAGGTTCCGGTGGAGCAGGAGGACTAGAGCCTGATCCGCCGGACAGACCCCAGGGCCTGTCCGGACCGGTCGGGCGGCCGGGGTTCCCTCACCAGGGACCCCGGCCGTCCGTGTTTCCAGATCCGTTCAGGCGTGCACATGCCCCGGATGCCCCCGTTCGTACCCCCGCCCCCAAGGCCCGCTGACCCGCGAGCACATGGGACCACTAGGGTGCCTGCGTGAGCACGCATACCGATGAGAACGTTCCCGGGCATCACGGCCCGCACGCCACCGCCGAGGCCGACCCGCGTGAGGTCGGCAAGGTGCGCACCGAGTACTCGCCCGCCCACGACGGCGACCCGGACCCGGGCGAGATCGTCTGGACCTGGGTGCCGTTCGAGGAGAACGACGGCCGGGGCAAGGACCGCCCGGTGCTGGTGGTCGCCCGGGAGGCGGCAGGCACCTTCCTCGCCGTGCAGCTGTCCAGCAAGCGGCACGACGGCGACCGGGAGTGGGTGGCCATCGGCAGCGGCCCCTGGGACCGGTCGGGCCGCGATTCGTGGGTGGACGTGGACCGCGTACTGCGGCTGCACGAGGAGGGCATGCGCCGGGAGGCGTGCGCGCTCGACCGGATGCGCTTCAACCTGGTCCGGCAGCGACTTCACGAGCGGTACGGCTGGACCTGACGCGCACTACTGCGCAGCCGTGGGAACGGCCTCCGGAAACGCCCGTACGAAGGCCTCCCGGACCGTCGCTCCCGGCGTACGGTCCAGGACGCCGAACACCACGTGGTCGAAGGTCCGCGCGAACCGGCCGCCGGGGCCGAGCAGCGCCCGGAAGGCGCCCGCGACCTGCGCCGGGTCGTTCTGGAAGACGCCGCAGCCCCAGGCGCCGAGCACCAGCCGCCGGTAGCCGTGGGCCGCGGCGGTCTCCAGCACCCGCTCGGCCCGCCGGGCCAGGGCGGCCGGCAGTTCGCCGGCGCGCTCGGGTGCGGTACGCCGTACGACGCCCGCATTGGGGGCCGCGGCGGTCAGGAAACCCGCGAGGTACGGCTCCTCCAGCAGGCGGCCCCGGTCGTCGCGGAACACCGGCACGGCAGGAGTGTGGATCACCCGGTCCGTGTAGACCGGGTCACGGTGGGCGCGGTGGTGGTCGTAGAACTCTCTGGCCCGGAGCAGACAGGTGTAGAGCGCGGAGGCGCGGCACAGGGCCTCCTCCTGGGCCTGGGCGCCGTTCAGGTAGCCGCCGCCGGGGTTGCGGGCGGAGGCGAAGTTCAGGACGGCGACCGGGGCGTCGGCGAGCCTGCGGGCGGCTTCCAGGCTGCTCTCGCCCGTGACCTCGACGCAGGTCTCCGCATCCGCCGCCGGGGTCACCGGCACCGGCCCGGGGCCGTGCATCCGCGTGCCCGTCCGGGCGGCCTCGAGCGCCGCTGCGACGGAGACCTCCCGGCCGCCGGGTGTGCGGTACGTCCCCGCCGCCACGATCTGCTCGGTCTCCGTGGCGATGCCCCGCAGGCGCGCGCTCACGGCGCCACCCCCGTGGACTCCGTGACCGCGGCCGGCGCAGCCTCCCCCGTCGTGCTCATGCACGCATCCTGGGTGATGCTGGTAGTGCGGTGCAACGGAGTTTCCCGGCGCCGGAACGGTCCGGGAACGCCCGAGAAAACGGAGATTACCGATCTGGAACGTCCCGATGGGCACCCTTGTGCGATTCGTTGCGAGGGTCTTGGCTGGGACGAGTGCCGGTCCGGCTCGCCGAACGCCGGGCCGGTGACATGGTGGAATCTCAGGAGGATCCTGGCATGTCCGACTCGATATCCGATGGTGGCGACTGTACGGAGCACCGCACAGCCGTCACCGAACCCGAGGTGGAGGCCCTCGTCCGGGGCATCTGCTTCAAGACCGGCCCGCCCCGCACGCTCGGGGTCGAAGTGGAATGGCTCGTCCACGAGCTGCGACTGCCGCAGCTCCCGGTGACACCCGAACGACTCGAAGCGGCCTACGCCGCCCTGCGGACCGTGCCTCTCAGCTCGCCGCTGACGATCGAACCCGGCGGCCAACTGGAGCTGAGCTCGCCGCCCGCCGCCTCCCTGATGGAGTGCATCGACACCGTCTCGGCCGACCTGGACACCGTCCGCGCGGTCCTCGCCGAGTACGGTCTGGGACTCGTCGGCGCAGGCCACGACCCCTGGCACGAACCCCGCCGCTACCTCCACGAACCCCGTTACGACGCCATGGAGGCCTGCCTCGACCGCACGGGTGCGGCCGGCCGGCACATGATGTGCAGCTCCGCCTCCGTCCAGGTGTGCCTGGACGCCGGCTACGAGAGCCCCGGGCCGCTCGGGCACGAGCGGCGCTGGCAACTGGCGCACCAGCTGGGCGCGGTCCTGGTGGCGGCGTTCGCCAACTCCCCGCTGGTCGGCCGGCAGCCCACGGGCTGGATGTCCACCCGGCAGCTGCTGTGGATGGAGATCGGCGCCGGCCGGGCGGGCGCTCCCGACCCGGACGGGCAGCCGCGGACCGCCTGGGCCCGGCATGTGCTGGACGCCCCGGTGATGTGCGTCCGCCGCGACGGCAGTCCCTGGGACGTGCCCGAGGGACTGACCTTCCGCGAGTGGATCCGCTCGCGGGCACCCCGGCCGCCCACCCGGGCGGATCTCGACTACCACCTGACCACCCTGTTCCCGCCGGTCCGGCCGCGCGGCCACCTGGAGCTGCGCATGATCGACGCGCAGCCGGGTGACGACGGGTGGATCGTGCCGCTCGCGGTGACCGCGGCGCTGTTCGACGACCCGGAGGCCGCCGAGTCCGCGCACCAGGCGGTGAAACCCCTGACGGAGCGGGCCATGAACCTGCCCGCCCCGCACAATCCGCTGTGGACCGACGCGGCCCGTCACGGGCTCGCCGACCCGGAGCTGCGCGAGGCCGCCGCCGCCTGTTTCGCGGCGGCGCTGGAGGCCCTGCCCCGGCTCGGCGCCGCACCCGCGGTCCTCGACGCCGTGGCGGCCTACCTGGACCGCTACGTCGCCCGGGGCCGCTGCCCGGCCGACGACCTGCTGGACAGCCTGCGCGGCACCGACCTGCCCCCGTCCCGGCTTCGCCCGGCCGGGGGTGCCCGCACCGCGCACGGGAGGAAGGACATCCGCACATGACCGCCCCGGAGACCGAGGTCACGACACCCGAGCCGGACGCCGAGGCGCTGCGTGACCGCGCGCTCGCCTCGCTCACCACCGCCCGCGCCCGCACCACGCTGCTGACCAGCTGCGTCGAGGACCCCGACCTCACCGCCCAGCACTCCCCGCTGATGTCACCGCTGGTGTGGGACCTCGCGCACATCGGCAACCAGGAGGAGCTGTGGCTGCTGCGGGCGGTCGGCGGCCGGGAGGCGATGCGGCCCGAGATCGACGGCCTGTACGACGCCTTCGAACACCCGCGTGCCGAGCGGCCCTCGCTGCCGCTGCTGCCGCCCGCCGAGGCCCGCGGTTACGCGGCCGAGGTGCGCGGCCGGGCCCTGGACCTGCTGGAGACCGCGGACTTCCACGGCACCCGGCTGACCGAGTCCGGGTTCGCCTTCGGGATGATCGCGCAGCACGAACAGCAGCACGACGAGACGATGCTGATCACCCATCAGCTCCGCACGGGACCGCAGGCCCTGACCGCCCCCGACCCCGGACCGGCCCCGCTGTCCACCGGCCCGTCCGAGGTCCTCGTGCCCGGCGGCCCGTTCACCATGGGCACCTCGAGCGAGCCGTGGGCGCTGGACAACGAACGCCCGGCGCACCCGGTGGACGTGGCGCCGTACTGGATCGACACGACCCCGGTGACGAACGCGGCGTACCGGGCGTTCATCGAGGACGGCGGCTACGACACCGAGCGCTGGTGGACGCCGGAGGGCTGGGCGCACGTCCGGCGGCACTCCCTGACCGCCCCGCTGTTCTGGCGACGCGACGGCAACCAGTGGCTCAGGCGCCGCTTCGGGATCACCGAGGTTGTCCCGCCCGACGAGCCGGTGCTGCACGTGTGCTGGTACGAGGCGGACGCCTACGCCCGCTGGGCCGGGCGCCGGCTGCCGACCGAGGCCGAGTGGGAGAAGGCGGCCCGGTACGACCCGGCCACCGGCCGCTCCAGCCGCTACCCGTGGGGCGACGCCGACCCGGCACCCGAACACGCCAACCTGGGCCAGCGGCATCTGCGACCCGCCCCCGCCGGCAGCTACCCGCAGGGCGAATCGCCGCTCGGTGTCCGGCAGTTGATCGGGGACGTGTGGGAGTGGACGGCGAGCGACTTCCTGCCGTACCCGGGGTTCACGGCGTTCCCGTACAAGGAGTACTCCGAGGTGTTCTTCGGCCCCGAGCACAAGGTGCTGCGCGGCGGTTCGTTCGCCGTGGACCCGGTGGCCTGCCGGGGCACCTTCCGCAACTGGGACTACCCCGTGCGGCGGCAGATCTTCTCCGGGTTCCGCACCGCACGCTCGGAGGCCGTCTGATGTGCCGCCACCTGGCGTACCTGGGCCCCGAGCAGCCGCTGGGACGGCTCCTCGTGGAGCCCCCGCACAGCCTGTACCGGCAGTCGTGGGCGCCGCGGCGGCAGCGGTCCGGGACGGTCAACGCCGATGGTTTCGGGGTGGGTTGGTACGCCCCGGACGATCCGCTCCCGGCCCGCTACCGGCGGGCCGGGCCGATCTGGGCGGACCTGTCCTTCACCGACCTGACGCGGGTGGTCCGCGCCGGTGCCCTGCTCGCGGCCGTACGCGACGCGACGCACGCGGGCGCGGACGCCGAGGCCGCGGCGGCACCTTTCGCCGCCGACCGGTGGCTGTTCAGCCACAACGGTGCGATCGCCGGCTGGCCGGACTCCGCAGCACCGCTGGTGTCCGCCCTGCCCCCGGTCGAGGTGCTGTCGATGGAGGCACGCACCGACTCGGCGTTCGTCTGGGCACTGGCCCTGCACCGGCTGCGCACCGGCGAGAACCCCCGCGTCGCCCTCGGTGAGACGGTGCGCCTGCTGGCCGAGGCGGCCCCCGCCTCCCGGCTGAACCTGCTGCTCACCGACGGCGCCACCATCACCGCCACCACCTGGGGCGACAGCCTCTGGTACCGCACGGAGCCCGGCACGGGCACGGTCGTCGCCTCCGAACCGTACGACGACGATCCGCTCTGGCAGGAGGTCCCCGACCGCACCGTGCTCACGGCGAGCCGCGGCGGCGTGCTGCTCGCCCCGCTCGAGGACCCGGCGTCCTCCCCCACTCTCGACTCCGCTCGAGCGGGAGCACCCCCATCACCGAAGGAGCCCTGTACGTGAGTCCCCTGCACGTCACCCGCACTCTCCCCGAGGACGCCACGGACGCCGCGCTGCGCGCCGACGTCCTGAGCGGCCTCACCGTCAACCCCAAGACGCTGCCGCCCAAGTGGTTCTACGACGCCCGGGGCAGCGAGCTGTTCGAGCAGATCACGAAGCTGCCCGAGTACTACCCGACGCGGGCCGAGCGCGAGATCCTCGCCACCCGGTCCGGCGAGATCGCCGCCGCGAGCGGTGCCCGCACCCTGGTCGAGCTGGGCTCCGGATCCTCCGAGAAGACCCGCTATCTGATCGGCGCGCTCACCTCGCTGGCGGCCTACGTCCCCGTCGACGTCAGCGAGAGCGCCCTCGTCCAGGCCGGACAGGCGCTCATCGAGGAGCGGCCCGGGCTCGAGGTGCACGCGCTGATCGCCGACTTCACCGCCCCGCTGACCCTCCCCGAGACGCCCGGGCCACGGCTCGTGGCGTTCCTCGGCGGCACGATCGGCAACCTGCTGCCCGCCGAACGGGCGAAGTTCCTGGCCTCCGCCCGGAGCCTGCTCGCGCCGGGCGACGGGCTGCTGCTCGGCACGGATCTGGTCAAGGACGAGCGGGTGCTGGTCCGGGCGTACGACGACGCGGCCGGGGTGACGGCCGCGTTCAACAGGAACGTCCTGGCCGTGGTCGACCGGGAGCTGGGCGCGGACTTCGACCCGGACGCCTTCGAGCATGTGGCGCTGTGGGACGCGGAGCAGGAGTGGATCGAGATGCGGCTGCGCTCGCGCACCGCGCAGACCGTCAAGGTGCCCGCGCTGGACCTGGCCGTGGACTTCGCAGCGGGCGAGGAGCTGCGCACCGAGGTGTCGGCGAAGTTCCGCGAGGAAGGGGTGAGCGCGGAACTCGCCGCGGCAGGGCTGGAGTTGACCCACTGGTGGACGGACTCCGAGGACCGCTTCGCGCTGTCGCTCAGCGTGGTGCGGTGACGGTCGCTCCGCCCGGTGCGGCCAAGCGGACCCGGGGCTGTGAAGCGGACCCGGGGCGCGTGAAGCCGCCCCGGGCCGGTCAGCCCAGAGGCGGGGTGAGCGCTTCGGTGATCTTCCGGGAGGCCCGGCGGGCCTCGGTCGCCGGGTACGCCCCGCCGAGCACCGCGGTCATGTACCCCTTGATCGGGTTGTCCGCCTCGACCGCGGCCCACTGAGGGGTGTGGGGGGTCGCCCTGCCGTGTGCGGCGCCCGCCGCCATGGCGGCGACCCCCTCCTCCCCCGCGACCGCGCTCGCGAGGGTGGTCTTGTTGGGCACGTAGTTCATGGTGCGGGCGAGTTCGGTGTCCCACTTGGCGCCGGTGAGCGCCCCGATGACGGCGGTCGCGGCGAACTGGTCGTCGGTGTTCTGCGGGACGACCAGGTCGGAGCCGCCGGTGAAGACCGTGCCGGGCCGGGCTGCCGTCTTGCCGGGCACCGGGAAGAAGCCGAGCTTGTCCTTGAGGCCGGGGTTCTGCTGCACGATCGCCTGGGCGAGCCCCGGTACGGCGATGATCTGCGTGACCTTGCCGCCCGCGAACACCCCGGCCTGGGGCGGGTGCTCCTCGTCCGCGTCCACGGGCCCCTCGCCGAGCGCCTGGAGCTGCCGGTAGAACCCCATGCCGCGCAGCGCGGCCGGTGTGTCCAGGGTGCCCCGCCATTCGTAGTCCTTCTCCTCGGCCAGGTCGCCGCCCTCGTCCCAGATGAAGCCGGAGAGGGTGTACCAGTCCTGTCCGGCCAGGTAGATGCCCTGGTTGCCGCCGGAGTTGAGCTTCTGCGTGTCGGCGAGCCACTGGCCGCGGGTCTTCGGCGGGGCGGTGATGCCGGCCTGCTCGAAGAGGTCCTTGCGGTAGACGACCACCCGGTTGGCCGCATACCAGGGGACGCCGTACTGCTTGTTGCCGTCCTTGCCGGGTTCGGCGAGACCGGGCAGCCAGTTCTCCTTGCCCCAGTCGCGCATGGACTCCAGCGTCAGATCGGCCAGCCGGCCGTCGTCGACGTACTGCGGGACCTGCGTGTTGCCCACCTCGATGACGTCGGGGCCGTCCTTGCCGTCGCCCTTGAGCGCCTTCTGGACCTTCTCCACGATCCCGGTCCATTCCTGGATGCGGATGTCCAGGCGCAGGTCCTCGTGGGTGCGTTCGAAGTCCTCGGTGAAGCGCTGCAGGAACTCCTTCGAGGCGCTGTCCTTCATCAGCCACACGGTGACGGTCTGGCGGTCCTGCCCGCCCGGGAGCAGGCCGCAGCCGCTGACGAGGGAGCCGGTGACACAGAGGAGGGCGAGCAGTCGACGTCTCACGAGGGGTCCTGTTCTGTCTGGCATGGGCGGTGCGGACAGGGAAAGGGGCCCGACGTGGGGGGACGAGCGCGGGGCTCGTACGGGTGTACGGGATTTTGGTATGGACCAATGCGTAGGTCAAGCGCTACCCGGGGTACCGGGGCGACGCCTCGCGCCCCGGGCGCGGATACGGCACGGTGGAGTACGGCGTGACACACCGGTCACGACGGACGCGAGGCACAGGCCCACCGCGCCGGCCTCGCGGCGGAGAGGAGCCCCCGCATGTCGAACCACACCTATCGGGTCACCGAGATCGTCGGCACCTCGCACGAGGGCATCGACCAGGCCATCCGCAACGGCATCGCGCGCGCCGACCAGACTCTGCGCAACCTCGACTGGTTCGAGGTGACACAGGTCCGCGGCCAGATCGAGAACGGGCGGATCGAGCACTACCAGGTAGGCCTGAAGGTGGGCTTCCGCATCGAGGACGGGGAGTAGGCCGCCTCACCCGGCCCCCCAGGCGTCAGGTCCGGGCGTCAGGTCCGGCCCTCCCGCTCCTGGGCGTCCTCCAGCACGGCGGACTTCGCGGCCCAGCGGGCCCGTACGACGGTGAATCCGGCGCGCTCGGCGTCGTCGCACACGAGCTCGTCGTCATCGACGAGGACCCGGACCTCGCGGTCCCGGGCGAGCCGGCGCAGGATCTCCAGCTTGGTGAACCGGGCGGGCCTGCGGTCGGCATTGCCCCGCATGTGGATGCGCCCCTCGGGCAGTCCGTGCGCGGCGAGCCAGTCCCGTGTGTCGCGCCGGCACCGTTCGGGCCGCCCGGTGAGGTACACGATCTCGCACTCCCGGGCCTGCTCCTGAAGGAGCGCCACCCCCTCGGCGAGCGGTGGATCCTCGGGCGCGGCCGCGAAGAACCCGGACCAGTTCCGCGGCCTGCCCTCCAGGAAGTGCTGCCGGTGGGCGGTGTCGGCGAGGGTGTTGTCGAGGTCGAACACGGCAACCGGGCGCGCACTTCTGTCAGTCACGGGGCCACCCTAGCCACTGCCATCTAATTGGTTATGGGATCCATTTTCATATAGCGTCCTCGGTGCCCGTCCCGCGGTACCGAGGAGGAGACCCATGGCCGTTCCCAAACGGAAGATGTCCCGCAGCAACACCCGCCACCGCCGCGCCCGGTGGAAGGCGAGCACCCCCCGGCTGGTCCCGGTCACGATCGACGGCGTCAGCCACCTCGTACCGCAGCATCTCGTCCGGGCCTACGAACGCGGGCTCCTGCGCGCCGAGGACTGAGCCGTCCTGGGGCACCGCGGCGACCTCACGCGCGTGACGCCACACGCGGCGGGAATCCTGGGGCCGCCACGGTGTTGAACCCTGCGTGAATGCAGTGATCACCCGGACCAGGTTCTCCGTCCTCGACCGCTCCCGCACCCGCGAGGGCCACCCGCCCGCCGAGGCGCTGCGGGACACCGTCTCGCTGGCGCGGGAGGCGGAGGCGCTCGGCTACCACCGGTTCTGGGTGTCCGAGCACCACGGCGTGCCCGGGGTCGCCGGATCCGCGCCGGCCGTGCTCGCCGCCGCCGTGGCCGCCGCGACCCGCACCATCCGGGTCGGCACCGGCGGGGTCATGCTCCCCAACCACCAACCCCTGGTGGTGGCCGAGCAGTTCGGTGTACTGGAGGCGCTCTTCCCGGGCCGGATCGACATGGGGCTCGGCCGTTCCGTGGGCTTCACGGACGGGGTGCGCAAGGCCCTCGGGCGGGACAAGGACGACGCCGAGGACTTCGCGGCGCAGCTCGGCGAGCTGCTCGGCTGGTTCGAGGGGACGTCGCCGACCGGGGTGCACGCCCGCCCGGCGGAAGGCCTGCGGGTGCCTCCGTTCGTGCTGGCCATGGGCGAGGGCGCGCGGACAGCGGCCCGCGCCGGCCTGCCCATGGTCATCGGGGACCTGCGGGGACGGGACAGGATGCTGCGCGGCATCGACCAGTACCGCTCCCAGTTCCGCCCCTCCCCCTGGGCGTCCGAGCCGTACGTGGTGATCTCCGGGACGGTCGCGGTGGCGGAGACCCCGCAGGCCGCGCAGCGGCTGCTGGTGCCGGAGGCCTGGGCGATGGCGTACGCGCGTACCCACGGCACCTTCCCGCCCCTGGCCCCGGCCCAGGAGGTCCTGGCCCGCGCGATGACCGCGAAGGAACGCGACTTCTACGCGTCCGGTCTCGCGGGCCACCTCGCCGGCACTGCGGACCAGGTCGCCCAGGAGCTGGAGACGGTGCTGAAGGAGACGGGCGCCGACGAGGTCCTCGTCACCACCAGCACGTACGACCGTACGGCGCTGCTGGACTCCCTCCGGCGCCTCGCCGGTCTGTTCGCGCCGCGCGGCTGAGCGACTCAGCCCTCCACGTCGGCCGGCCGGTCCGCGCGGGTCACCACGGAGCCGTCCGCCGCGTCCACCACCGCCCGGTCGCCCGGGTTCAGCCGGCCGGAGAGCAGCATGTCGGCGAGGCGGTCGTCCACCTCGCGCTGGATGGTGCGGCGCAGCGGCCGGGCGCCGAAGTCGGGCTGGTAGCCGATGTTCGAGAGCAGTTCGGCAGCCGCGTCGGTGACCTCCATCGTGACGTCCTGGGCGTGCAGCCGGCGCCGGGTGTGCTCCAGCAGCAGATCGACGATCTGGCGCAGCTGGGTGCGGTCCAGGCCGCGGAAGACGATGATCTCGTCGATGCGGTTGAGGAACTCGGGCCGGAAGTGCTGCCGGAGAGCGGGCGTGACGGCGTCGCGGACCTTGGCGTAGTCCTCGGTGCCGGCGGCCAGGATGCGATCGGCGCCAATGTTCGACGTCATGATGACGACGGTGTTCTTGAAGTCGACCGTGCGGCCCTGGGAGTCGGTGAGCCGGCCGTCGTCCAGCAGCTGGAGCAGGGTGTTGAAGACGTCCGGGTGCGCCTTCTCCACCTCGTCCAGCAGCAGCACGGCGTACGGCTGCCTGCGCACCGCCTCGGTGAGCTGGCCCGCCTCCTCGTGCCCGACGTATCCGGGAGGCGCCCCGACCAGCCGGGAGACGGTGTGCCGCTCCTGGAACTCGCTCATGTCGAGGCGGATCATGCGGCTCTCGTCCCCGAAGAGGGCGGCGGCCAGGGCGCGGGCCAGTTCGGTCTTGCCGACGCCGGTCGGGCCGAGGAAGAGGAAGCTGCCCACGGGCCGGTCGGGGTCGCTCATGCCGGCGCGGGCACGGCGCACCGCCCGGGCGACGGCGGTGATCGCCTCGTCCTGGCCGACGACCCGCTCGTGCAGGTGCTCCTCCAGTTTCATCAGCCGCTCCCGCTCCTCCTCGGTGAGCTGGGACACGGGGATGCCGGTGGTGCGGGAGACGACCTGGGCGATGTCCTCGGCGGTGACCTTCGGGGCGTGCTCCTCCGCCTTGCCCGCCGCGGCCAGATCGGCCTCGGCCTCCCTGATCCGGTCGCGCAGGTCCCTGGCGCGCTCGTACTCCTCGTCGGCGACCGCCTGGTCCTTCTCCCGGCTCAGGGCGGCGATGCGGTCCTCGATCTCGCGGGTGTCGGCCTGGGGTGTCTTTGCGCGCAGCCGGACCCGGGCGGCGGCCTGGTCCATCAGGTCGATGGCCTTGTCGGGCAGGAAGCGGGAGGTGATGTACCGGTCGGACAGCTCGGCCGCGGCGACGACCGCCTCGTCGGTGATGCGGACCTGGTGGTGGGCCTCGTAGCGGTCGCGCAGGCCGCGCAGGATCTCGATGGTGTCGTCCACGGTGGGCTCGCCGACGAGGATGGGCGCGAAGCGGCGCTCCAGGGCCGCGTCCTTCTCGATGTGCCTGCGGTACTCGTCCACGGTGGTCGCGCCGATCAGGTGCAGCTCGCCGCGGGCCAGGGCCGGTTTGAGCATGTTGCCCGCGTCCATCGCGCCCTCGCCGCCGCCTCCGGCACCGACGACGGTGTGCAACTCGTCGAGGAACAGCACCAGTTCGTCCGCGTGCTCGCGGACCTCCTCCAGCACCTTCTTCAGCCGCTCCTCGAACTCGCCCCGGTACTTGGTGCCGGCCACCATGCCGGCCAGGTCGAGCGAGACCAGCCGCTTGCCCTCCAGGGTCTTCGGCACCTCGCCGGCCACGATGCGCTGGGCGATGCCCTCGACCACGGCCGTCTTGCCGACACCGGGGTCGCCGATCAGGACGGGGTTGTTCTTGGTGCGGCGGGAGAGGACCTCGATGGTCTGCTCGACCTCCTCGTCCCGCCCGATCACCGGGTCCAGGCGGCCGCCTCGGGCGTCCTCGGTGAGATCACGGCCGTACTCGTCCACGGTGGGGGTGCTGCTGGGCTTCTTCCGCTCGCCCGCCCCCTCGGCGGGCAGCCGGGCCGGCTCCCAGCCGCCCCCGCCGAGCACCTGCCCGGCCGCCGACTCCGGGTTGGCGGCGAGCGCGCGCAGCAGATGGCCGGGGCCGATGTACGAGTCGCCCTCGGCGCGGGAGATCTGGTAGGCGTCGAGCAGGGCGCGCTTTGCGGACGGGGTGAGCGTGGTGGGCTCGGTCTTCTCCCCGCCGTTCGCGCCGGTGCCGAGCTGCTCGCGGATGCGGTCCGGGTCGGCGCCCGCCTCGGTGAGCAGCCGCCGGGTGGAGTCGTTGTAGGTGGCGGCGGCCAGCAGGTGCCGGGCGTCGAGTTCCTCGCTGCCCTCGGCCGACGCGACGTCCCGGGCCTCGGCCACCAGGTCGCGGGCCCGCTCGGACAGCAGACTGCCGATGTCGACGCGCTGCGGCCGCCGGGCGGGCGCCGCCGGGCCGCCGCTGCTGAAGAAGCGGGACATCAGCTCGTCGAACTCCTCGAACGGACTGCGTCCGAATCCGAAGCCGGGGGTGTTCATGAGGGCGGGCCTTTCTGCAGCATCCGACATCCGCCCCCAAACTCGCACAAACGCCATAAACGCGCATGAGGGGTGACTCCGAGATGCGGTCCCCGCCCGGACCGGAGACGCTGGGAACGGAAGCCTCAAGCGACGAGGAGGGCTGCCATGTCCTTCATGGACAAGATCAAGGGCATGCTCAAAGGCCACGAGGACATGGCCGACAAGGGCATCGACAAGGGCGGCGACTACATCGACCAGCAGACCGGCAACAAGTACCAGTCGCAGGTCGACACCGCCCAGGACAAGCTGAGGGACGAGCTCGGCACTCGCCAGGACCGGCCCCCGCAGTCGTGAGGAACGGGGCCGACTAAGATCGCCCCGGTGCACAACCCCCATGATCCGTACGACCCCTACGTCCATGTCCGCGGTGCCCGCGAGCACAACCTCAAGGGCATCGACGTGGACATCCCGCGGGACGTACTGACCGTGTTCACCGGCGTGTCCGGCTCGGGTAAGTCGTCCCTGGCGTTCGGCACCGTCTATGCCGAGGCGCAGCGACGCTACCTCGAGTCGGTCGCGCCGTACGCGCGCAGGCTGATCCACCAGGTCGGGGCGCCCAAGGTCGGCGAGATCACCGGCCTCCCGCCGGCGGTCTCCCTCCAGCAGCGGCGTTCGGCCCCCACCTCGCGTTCCTCCGTGGGCACGGTCACCAACCTCTCCAACTCCCTGCGCATGCTGTTCTCGCGCGCCGGCGACTACCCGCCCGGCGCGGAGCGGCTCGACTCGGACGCGTTCTCCCCCAACACGGCGGCCGGTGCCTGCCCGGAGTGCCACGGCCTCGGCCGGGTGCACCGCACCACCGAGGAGCTGCTGGTTCCCGACCCCTCGCTGTCGATCCGCCAGGGCGCGATCGCCGCGTGGCCGGGCGCCTGGCAGGGCAAGAACCTGCGCGACATCCTCGACACGCTCGGGTACGACGTGGACCGGCCCTGGCGCGAGCTGCCCGCCGAGGAGCGGGAGTGGATCCTCTTCACGGACGAGCAGCCGGTGGTCACCGTCCACCCGGTCCGGGACGCCGACCGGATCCAACGGCCTTACCAGGGCACGTACATGAGCGCCCGCCGGTACGTGCTGAAGACGTTCTCCGACACCAGGTCCCCGACGCTGCGGGCGAAGGCGGAGCGCTTCCTCACGAGTGCCCCCTGCCCGGTGTGCGGCGGCAGCAGGCTGCGGCCCGAGGCACGGGCGGTGACCTTCGGCGGCCGGACCATCGCGGAGCTGGCCGCGCTTGCGCTGACCGACCTGGCCGCCCTGCTCCACGGCAGCACCGAGACCGTCCGGGTCCTCACCGAGGACCTGAAGTCCCGGATCGCGCCGGTGGTCGAGCTGGGCCTCGGCTATCTCAGCCTGGACCGTGCCGCCCCCACCCTGTCGGCGGGCGAGCTGCAACGGCTGCGGCTCGCCACCCAGTTGCGGTCGGGGCTGTTCGGCGTGGTGTACGTGCTGGACGAGCCGTCGGCCGGACTGCACCCCGCGGACACCGAGGCCCTGCTCGCGGTACTGGACCGGCTCAAGGCGGCCGGGAACTCGGTGTTCGTGGTCGAGCACCACCTGGAGGTCGTGCGCGGCGCCGACTGGCTGGTGGACGTCGGTCCCGGCGCGGGCGAGCACGGCGGGCGGGTGCTGTACAGCGGCCCGGTCGCCGAGCTGGCCTCGGTCGAGGAGTCGGCCACGGCCCAGTACCTCTTCGACGAGGCCCCGGGCCCGGCGCGCAAGGTCCGCGAGCCGCACGGCTGGTTGCAGGCGGGTCCCGTGACCCGGCACAACCTGCGCGGGGTGACGGCCGAGTTCCCGCTCGGCGCGTTCACCGCCGTCACCGGAGTCTCCGGCTCCGGGAAGTCCACCCTCATCGGCGAGTTGACCGAGGACCTGGACGGGGTCGGCCGTCTGGTCCGGGTGGACCAGAAGCCGATCGGGCGCACTCCGCGCTCCAACCTGGCCACCTACACCGGCCTGTTCGACGTCGTGCGGAAGGTGTTCGCCGCCACCGACGAGGCACGGGAGCGCGGCTACGGCGTCGGGCGGTTCTCCTTCAACGTGGCGGGAGGGCGCTGCGAGACCTGCCAGGGCGAGGGGTTCGTCAGCGTCGAGCTGCTGTTCCTGCCCAGCACGTACGCACCCTGCCCGGACTGCGCCGGCGCCCGCTACAACCCCGAGACCCTCCGGGTGGCGTACCGGGGACGGAACATCGCAGAGGTTCTCGACCTCACCGTCGAGGAGGCGGCCGGATTCTTCGCCGACACCCCGGCGGCGGCCCGCAGCCTGGGCACAGTCCTGGACGTGGGCCTCGGCTATCTGCGCCTGGGCCAGCCCGCCACCGAGTTGTCCGGCGGCGAGGCCCAGCGGATCAAGCTGGCGAGCGAGCTGCAGCGGGGCCGCCGCGCCCACACCCTCTACCTGCTGGACGAACCGACGACCGGGCTGCACCCGGCCGACGTCGAGGTGCTGATGGACCGGCTGCACGGGCTCGTCGACGCCGGGCACACGGTCGTCGTGGTCGAGCACGACATGACCGTGGTCGCGGAGGCCGACTGGGTGATCGACCTCGGACCGGGCGGCGGCGACCGGGGCGGCCGCATCGTGGCCACCGGGCCGCCGCAGCAGGTGGCACGGGCGGAGGGCAGCGCTACGGCGCCCTATCTGGCCCGGGTCATGCCGTGACGCGGTCGGGCTGCGGCGGCTCCAGCAGGACCGCATGCGTCCAGCCGGGCTCGGAGGGGACCGGCTGCGCGGCTCGGGCGAGGGCACGGCGGTCGGGATGGGCACCGGGCGGTATCACCGGTCGTAGGTCCACCTCGGCCACCAGGTTCCGGGCGCGGGCGACCCGCCACAGGGAGGCGAGCAGGGTGTCCTCGCCGACGAACGCGGCCGCGGTGCTCGCGGCCCCTCCCCCGTCCTGCAGATAGCGCAGCCGGACCGGCTGCACCGGCACGCCCGCGTCCAGCGCCGCCTGGAAGACGGCCCGGTGGAAGCGGCCGTGCGCCCGCCCGCACCAGGTGCTGCCCTCGGGAAAGGCGACCACGGCCGCGCCCTCCGTCATGGCGTGCGCGATCCGGGCGACCGTGTCGGGCAGGGCGCGCAGCCGGTCACGCTCGATGAACAGCGCCCCGCCGCGTGCCACCAGCGCCCCCGCCACGGGCCACTGCCGGATCTCGGTCTTGGCGAGCATCCGGGCGGGGCGTACGGCGGCCAGCAGCGGGATGTCCAGCCACGAGACGTGGTTGGCGACCAGCAGCAGCCCGCCGGCCGGTGCCGCGGTGCCGGTGAAGCGGACCTGGACCCCTATGGCCCGCACGATCGTCCGGCTCCACCGTCTGACCCACTCGGCGGGGATCCTCCCGCCGAGCGGGGCCAGCACGATCCCGGCCAGCACCAGGGCCACGACCACGGTGATCCGCAGCACGGCCCGGGGTACGGCCGCGACGGGCGCGGCCGGCTCCACACAGGCGCCCGGAGTGCAGGGCGCGCTGGGCAGCCAGACGCTCATCAGGCCGGCACGAGGGAGAGGAAGTGCTTCAGATACCGCGGGTTGACCCGGCGCATCGACAGCAGCACGTACAGGTCGGCGACCCCGAAGTCCGGGTCGTGCGCGGGTTCCCCGCACACCCAGGCGCCGAGACGCAGATAGCCGCGCAGCAGGGCCGGCAGGTCGGTGTGCCCGGCCGGGACCTCGGCGTTCGGGGTCCACGGCAGCAGGGGCCGTACCCGGAACTCCTCGGGCGCCAGGTGCTTGGCGCGCACCCGCTCCCAGGTGCCGGTGGCCAGTGTGCCGCCGTCGGCCAGCGGCACGGAGCAGCAGCCGGCCAGCCACTCGTGGCCCCGGTCGACCATGTAGCGCGCTATCCCGGCCCAGATCAGCCCGATGACCGCGCCGTCCCGGTGGTCGGGGTGCACGCAGGAGCGGCCGACCTCGACCAGCCCGGGCCGGATCCCGTCGAGCGCGGCGAGATCGAACTCGCCCTCCGAGTACAGCCGGCCGGCGACCGCGGCGCGCTCCGGCGGCAGCAGCCGGTAGGTGCCGACGACCTGCCCGGTCACGGTGTCGTTCACCAGCAGGTGGTCGCAGTAGGCGTCGAACGGGTCGACGTCGAGGCCCGGCTGCGAGGTGGCCAGCAGGGCGCCCATCTCCCCGGCGAAGACGTCGTGCCGCAGCCGCTGCGCGGCACGGACGTCGGCCTCGTCGCGGGCGAGGGTGACGGTGTAGCGGGTGGGTGCCTCTGGCTGCGGAGGACGGTCGAGCGTGGTGACGCCGGTCATGGCTCTCTCCATGGTCACGGGCCGGGGTCGGCGGGGACGGCAGACCGTCGGTCCGGGCTGCCTGTCCTGTTCTTCCGACGCCGGTTGGCCTACGCGTGTCCGAGGACCGGAGAGTGGGTGTGGGCTTGTTGAACGGCATGGGTGAGGACACCGGCGGAAAACCAGACGGGGCCGGAAGGAGCACCTCTCCCGACCCCGCCCGTCCGCCCCATGTACGGCGAACGTCTCTTCGTAGGGCTAGCGCTTGGCCGCCTTCCGGGTGGCCCGCAGCCACTCCTTGTTCATGCTCGTGATCGAGACCAGCGGAATGCCCTTGGGGCAGGCGGTCGCGCACTCACCGGTCAGCGTGCACCCGCCGAACCCCTCCGCGTCCATCTGCGCCACCATGTCCAGCACCCGCGTCTCCCGCTCGGGCGCCCCCTGGGGAAGCACGTTCAGGTGGTTGACCTTGGCGGACGTGAACAGCATCGCCGCGCCGTTCGGGCAGGCGGCCACGCACGCACCGCAGCCGATGCACTCGGCGTGCTCGAAGGCGAGGTCCGCGTCCGGCTTCGGCACCGGCGTCGCATGCGCCTCCGGCGCGGAACCGGTCGGCGCGGTGATGTACCCGCCGGCCTGGATGATCCGGTCGAACGCGGTCCGGTCGACGACCAGGTCCTTGATCACCGGGAAGGCCGACGCCCGCCACGGCTCGATGTCGATCGTGTCGCCGTCCTTGAAGGAGCGCATGTGCAGCTGGCAGCTGGTGGTGCGCTCGGGACCGTGCGCATCGCCGTTGATCACCAGGCTGCAGGCGCCGCAGATGCCCTCGCGGCAGTCGTGGTCGAAGGCGACCGGGTCCTCGCCCTTGAGGATCAGCTCCTCGTTGAGCGTGTCGAGCATCTCCAGGAAGGACATGTCGGTGGAGATGCCGTCCACCTCGTACGTGGACATGGCGCCGTCGGCGTCGGCGTTCTTCTGCCGCCAGACGCGCAGGGTGAGCTTCATGCGTAGCTCCGCTGGGTGGGGTGGACGTACTCGAAGACCAGGTCTTCCTTGTGCAGGATCGGGGCCTCGCCCGTACCCGTGAACTCCCAGGCCGCCGCGTAGGCGAACGCGTCGTCCTTGCGGGCGGCCTCGCCGTCCGGCGTCTGGGACTCCTCGCGGAAGTGGCCGCCGCAGGACTCGGCGCGGTGCAGCGCGTCGAGGCACATCAGCTCGGCCAGCTCCAGGTAGTCGACGATGCGGTTGGCCTTCTCCAGCGACTGGTTGAACTCCTCGCCGGTGCCCGGCACCTTGATCCGCCGCCAGAACTCCTCGCGGATCTGCGGGATCCGCTCCAGCGCCTTGCGCAGTCCGGAGTCGCTGCGGGCCATGCCGCAGAACTCCCACATCAGCTCGCCGAGTTCGCGGTGGAAGGAGTCGGGGGTGCGGTCCCCGTCGACCGCGAGGAGCAGGTGGAGGCGGTCCTCCGTCTCGGCCAGGACCTCCTGGACGACCGGGTGTTCGGCGGTGACCGGGTCCTGGTGCGGGTTGCGCGCCAGGTAGTCGTTGATGGTGGCCGGCAGGACGAAGTATCCGTCGGCCAGACCCTGCATCAGTGCCGAGGCGCCGAGGCGGTTGGCGCCGTGGTCGGAGAAGTTGGCCTCGCCGATCGCGAACAGGCCCGGCACGGTGGTCTGCAGGTCGTAGTCGACCCACAGGCCGCCCATCGTGTAGTGCACGGCCGGGTAGATCCGCATCGGCACCTCGTACGGATCCTCGTCGGTGATCCGCTGGTACATGTCGAAGAGGTTGCCGTACTTCGCCTCGACGGCCCCCCGGCCCATCCGCCGGATCGCGTCGGCGAAGTCCAGGTAGACGCCCTGCCCGCCGGGACCGACCCCCCTGCCCTCGTCGCAGACGTTCTTCGCGGCGCGGGAGGCGATGTCGCGCGGGACCAGGTTGCCGAAGGAGGGGTAGATGCGCTCCAGGTAGTAGTCGCGCTCGTCCTCGGGGATCCGGTTCGGCGGGCGGTCGTCGCCCTTGGCCTTGGGCACCCAGATCCGGCCGTCGTTGCGCAGCGACTCGCTCATCAGGGTGAGCTTGGACTGGTGGTCGCCGGTGCGCGGGATGCAGGTCGGGTGGATCTGCGTGAAGCAGGGGTTGGCGAAGTGGGCGCCGCGCCGGTGCGCCCGCCACACGGCGGTCGCGTTGGAGTTCATGGCGTTCGTGGACAGGTAGAAGACGTTGCCGTAGCCGCCGCTGGCCAGGACGACCGCGTCCGCGAAGTACGTGGAGATCTTCCCGGTGATCAGGTCCCGGGCCACGATCCCGCGCGCCCGGCCGTCCACCACGATCAGGTCCAGCATCTCGGTGCGCGGGTGCATCTCCACGTTCCCCGCGGCGATCTGCCGGGACAGCGCCTGGTAGGCGCCGAGCAGCAGCTGCTGGCCCGTCTGGCCGCGGGCGTAGAACGTGCGGGACACCTGGACGCCGCCGAAGGAGCGGGTGTCGAGCAGGCCGCCGTACTCGCGGGCGAAGGGCACGCCCTGTGCCACGCACTGGTCGATGATCTCCACGGAGATCTGCGCGAGCCGGTGCACGTTGGACTCGCGGGCGCGGAAGTCTCCGCCCTTGACGGTGTCGTAGAACAGCCGGTGGATCGAGTCGCCGTCGTTGCGGTAGTTCTTCGCCGCGTTGATACCGCCCTGCGCGGCGATCGAGTGGGCGCGGCGCGGGGAGTCCTGGTAGCAGAACTGGACGACGTGGTAGCCCTGTTCGGCGAGGGTGGCGCCCGCGGAGCCGCCCGCGAGGCCGGTACCGACGACGATGATCGTGTGCTTGCGCCGGTTGGCGGGGTTGACCAGCTTGGCCTCGAAGCGGCGCTTGTCCCAGCGCTCGGCGACGGGTCCGGACGGGGCCTTGGCGTCGACGACGGGCCCGCCGTTCGCGTAGTCGGTGTAGGTCATCTTCAGCTCACCACTCCGGTCATGACGCCCACGGGTACGGCGACGAAGCCGGCCGTGAGCAGCAGTGCGAGGACGTCGGCGACGGTCTTCAGGGCGCGGTCGCGGGTGCGGCTGCCGACGCCGAGGGTCTGGGCGGCGCTCCAGAAGCCGTGCCGGACGTGCAGGCCGAGCGCGAGCATCGCGACGATGTAGACGACGTTGCCGTACCAGGTGGAGAAGGTGTCCACGACGTTCTGGTACGGGTGGCCCTCCTGGAAGCCGCCCGGGTGCACGGTGCCGGTGGTCAGGTCGAGGACGTGCCACACGATGAACAGGCCGAGGATGATCCCGCCCCACCGCATGGTGCGCGTCGCGTAGCTCGACCGCGGCTTCCTGTGCACGTACTTGCTGGGCCGCGCCTTGATGTCGCGTCGGCTGAGCTGGTACGCGGAGACGGCGTGGGCGACCACGGCGACGATCAGCACGACGCGGATCAGCCACAGCGTCCACTCGTAGTGCATGAAGGGTTCGCCGACGGTGCGCAGCCAGTGCCCGTAGTGGTTGAACTCGCCCGCCCCGAAGAAGATCTTCAGGTTCCCGATCACGTGGGCGACCAGGTACAGCAGCATGATCACACCACTGACGGCCATCACCGTCTTCTTGCCGACGGAGCTGTCCCACACGGTGCGCGCCATCGACGGCCGTCGGTCCGTCCGCGTTGCCAGAGCCATGTCTCAAGACGCTAGGGCCGACGTGCCCGATCGGTCCAAGACATGGTCTGCCTCGATTCCATAGGAGAAAGCTATGGTGAAATCATGCAGTTCCAGCAGCTTCAGTACTTCGTCGCCGTCGCCGAGACCCGGCACTTCACCCGGGCCGCCGAGCTGGTCCATGTCGCCCAGCCGTCGCTGTCGCAGCAGATCAAGGCGCTGGAGCGGGAGCTGGGCGCGGACCTGTTCCTGCGCGCCCGGGGCAACATCACGCTCACCGACGCGGGCGAGGCGCTGCTGCCGCTGGCCCGGCGGATCCTCGCGGACGCGGACACCGCCCGGCACGAGGTGCAGGAGCTGGTGCAGCTGCGACGGGGCCGGGTACGGCTGGGTGCCACGCCGAGCCTGTGCACCGGCCTGCTGCCGGACGTCCTGCGCTCCTTCCACGACCGCTATCCGGGCATCCAGCTGCTGATCGAGGAGGGCGGCTCGCACGACCTGGTGCGGGGACTGGCCCGGGGCGCCCTCGACCTCGCCCTGGTCGTGCTGCCGCTGCCGACGCCCGCACCCGCGCTGACCACGGTGGAGCTGCTGCGGGAGGATCTCGTGGTGGTGTCCTCACCGGAGGCGCCTGCGCCCGGGCAGGGTGGCCGGGTGGTACGCATCGCCGATCTGGAGGGCGAGCGTCTGGTGATGTTCCGGCACGGCTACGACCTGCGGGAGCTGACCGTCGGGGCGTGCCGGGCGGAGGGCTTCGAGCCGGAGTTCGCGGTGGAGGGCGGCGAGATGGACGCGGTCCTCGGCTTCGTCCGGGCCGGGCTCGGCGTCGCGGTGGTCCCGCGCATGGTCGCCGCGCGGACCGGGCGCGGTCTGCGGGTGACACCGCTGGCCAGGCCCGGGCTGCAGCGGACGATCGCCCTGGCACATCGCAGCGATGTGGCTCCGCCGCGGGCGGCCAGGGAGCTGCAGCGGATGCTGCTCGAGCGGTGAGGGTGTGCTGTGGGGGGGGGGGGGGCGCCCCCCCCCCCCCCCCCCCACCCCCCCCGAGGGTAGGAGGA